>DASYKE010000041.1:0-10436 GCA_035995725.1 Burkholderiaceae bacterium
CAATCTGATTCATCGATGCGAACGCTGCGTCATACAGGCACGCGGCCATTGCAACGCCGGCCATGGCCGAACCGAGCACCAGCGTGATCGGTCCGGTTGCCGTGGCAAGCAGCAGCAGTGCTGCAGCACCGACGCAGGAACCGAGCGACAAAATCAAACGTCCACCCCGTTCGTCGATCAGTTTTCCCGTCATCGGCGCCGCCAGTCCCGACAACAACAGGCTGAATGTAAACGCGCCGAACAGCACGGTTTCCGAAACGCCGAGGTCGCGCCGCATGCTTTCGCCGAGCACCGCTATCGAGTAGTAAAAGCTGCCCCAGGAGATGATTTGCGCAATGCCGAGCGCACAGACGATGGTGAACAAGCGCTCGTGTTGCGCTGACGGCCCGGTCGGTTGCGTGCTTTCGGTCATCGTTATCGTTGCAAGGCGGGTATTATCGGATCGGCAGTTTCGTCGTATTTTTGACTTCTTCCATTACCGCATAAGTATGGGTTTCGCGCACGCCTTTTAATTGCAGCAGCGATTTGCCGAGGAATTCGCGATACGCATTCATGTCTTTCACCCGCGCCTTGATCAGATAATCGAAACCGCCGGCAACCATGTGGCACTCCTGCACTTCGGGAATCACTTGCACGCTGCGCTTGAAGGCATCGAACACTTCCGGCGTGGTGCGATCAAGCACGACTTCGATGAATACCAGCAGCGACACGTCGAGCAGCTCCGGATTGAGCTGCGCGGTATAGCCGAGAATATAACCGGCCTCCTGCAGCTTGCGTACCCGTTCAAGGCAAGCCGCCGGCGACAGATTGACGCGGGCGGACAATTCGACATTGCTGATGCGCCCGTCGTTTTGCAATTCACACAGAATTTTTTTGCTGATCTTGTCTAGCATATGAAAAATTCCTGGTAAATTTTATTCTGCAAAACCGTCTCTGTAAGTACAAAATATGGCCTTTCTTATAGATTACCAGAATTAATCAATCACAATCATGCTTACAATTGAATAATCCAATAGATGCCGTCTGTTAATACATCCGGCTTTCGACTTTTCCTTCAAGGTGCGATTGCGATGCTTGCCGTAACCGATTCCGATGCAATCTCCGAAACCATGTTTTTGGCGGATATCCGGCATGCACCGACGCCATTGCGAACCGCGATTACTGCCGCCTTCCGGCGTGACGAGCGGAACGCGGTGCAGTGGCTGCTTGCGCAAGCTCACTTGAGCGACACATCGCGCGGCGCGATCGAGGTGCTGGCGCGCCGGCTGGTGCAATCGGTGCGCGCGCAGCGCACGCGGGCGTCCGGCGTCGATGCGCTGATGCATGAATTTTCGCTGTCGTCGCAAGAGGGCGTCGCGCTGATGTGCATGGCCGAAGCATTGCTGCGCATCCCGGATCGCGCCACCGCCGACCGCTTGATTGCCGATAAAATCGGCCGCGGCGACTGGCGCCGTCATCTGGGCGAATCGCCGTCGCTGTTCGTCAACGCCGCAACCTGGGGCTTGCTGATCACCGGGAAGCTGACCGGCACTGCAAGCGAGCAAGGGTTGAGTTCCGCACTAACCCGGCTGATTGCGAAGGGCGGCGAACCGCTGATCCGCAAAGGACTGGATCTGGCGATGCGCATGCTCGGCAATCAATTCGTCACCGGCCAGACGATTGCCGAAGCGCTGGCCAACAGCCGCGACAACGAAGCGCACGGCTATCGCTACTCATATGACATGCTGGGCGAAGCGGCTCTGACCGAACACGATGCGGCGAATTATTGCAGCGCCTATGAAAACGCGATCCATGCGATCGGCCGCTTATCGAATGGACGCGGCATCAAGGATGGCCCGAGCATTTCGGTCAAGCTGTCGGCGCTGCATCCGCGTTATGCGCGCGCGCAGCGCGCACGTGTCATGCTGCAGTTATTGCCGCGCCTGAAAGGGCTGGTCGTGCTCGCGAAAGAGTATGGCATCGGTTTGAACATCGATGCCGAAGAAGCCGATCGGCTGGAACTGTCGCTCGATCTGATGGAGGCACTGGCATTCGATAACGACCTCGCAGGATTCGACGGTATCGGCTTCGTGGTGCAAGCCTATCAGAAGCGCTGCCCGTTCGTCATCGATTATCTGGTCGACCTGGCGCGCCGCAGCGGCCGCAAATTCATGGTGCGGCTGGTCAAGGGCGCATACTGGGATACCGAAATCAAGCGTGCGCAAGTCGACGGCGTGCCTGACTATCCGGTCTATACGCGCAAGGTGTATACCGATGTCAGCTATCTGGTATGCGCGCAGAGGCTGCTCGCGGCAACCGATTTCATTTATCCGCAATTTGCCACCCATAATGCGCATACCGTGTCGGCCATTTATACCTGGGCGCGGGAACGCGGTATCGACGATTACGAATTCCAGTGCCTGCACGGCATGGGCGAAGCACTATACAACCAGGTAGTTGACAAGGACGGTCTCGACAGACCATGCCGCATTTATGCGCCGGTCGGTTCGCACCAGACCCTGCTCGCATACCTGGTGCGGCGCCTGCTGGAGAATGGCGCCAATTCATCGTTCGTCAATCAGATTGTCGATGCCGATGTATCGATCGATACACTGATTGCCGATCCATTCGATGCGGCGCGGCAGCTCGGCGGCGAACCGCATCCGGACATTCCGTTGCCGGCCGATTTGTTCGGCCCCGAGCGGAAAAATTCTGCCGGTGTCGACTTGACCGATGAAGACGTGCTGCGCCGGCTTGCTGCCGCATTCGAGCAGTTCAATGGACAACGCTGGCACGCAGCACCGTTATTGGCCGGCGCCGTTACTGCCACACAGGCACATGCCATTTTGAATCCCGCCGATCGGCGCGATACTGTGGGCCAGGCAATCGAAGCCAATGCCGACGATGTCGGCACCGCATTGACGGCGGCTGCATCGTACGCGAAGGATTGGGAAGCACTTCCGCCATCCGACCGTGCCGCCATATTGTCGCAAGCGGCTGATTTATTCGAAACGCATCATGCCGAACTGATGGCGCTTGCGATTCGTGAGGCCGGAAAATCCTGGCCGAATGCGGTTGCGGAAGTGCGCGAAGCAGTCGATTTTTTGCGCTATTACGCGTCGCAGGTGCGGGGCACACCCCATGCATCGGCCCTGGGTCCGGTTGCCTGCATCAGTCCGTGGAATTTTCCGCTCGCGATTTTCATTGGCCAGATCAGCGCGGCGCTGGCTGCCGGCAACGTGGTGCTGGCAAAGCCAGCCGAACAAACGCCGCTGATTGCGCACCGCGCGGTACGGCTATTGCATCAGGCAGGCGTCCCGCGCGGCGCGTTGCAATTTTTGCCGGGGCGTGGCGACACTGTCGGAGCAGGATTGACGGCGGATGCGCGTGTGCGCGGCGTGATTTTTACCGGCTCGACCGAAGTCGCCCAAGTCATCAATCGCATGCTGACGCGACGTGCAATCGACGAGTCATGCGAAATTCCATTGATTGCGGAAACCGGCGGCCAGAATGCAATGATCGTCGATTCCAGCGCGTTGCCGGAACAGGTGGTGCAAGATGTGATGACATCGGCGTTCGATAGCGCCGGCCAGCGCTGCTCGGCATTGCGTGTGCTATGCCTGCAGAACGACATCGCTGACAAGACGCTGGTGATGCTGCGCGGCGCAACGCGGGAATTGAGTGTCGGCAATCCGTGCCGGCTGGCCACCGATATCGGCCCGGTGATCGATGCCGAAGCGCAGCGCAATCTGCTCGCACATATCGACCGGTTCAGGGCGCAAGCGAAGGATTTTTACCAGTTGCCGCTGCCTGCGGAACATCGACACGGCACGTTCGTTGCGCCGACCGTACTGGAAATCGCTTCGCTGTCCGAATTGACGTGCGAAGTGTTCGGCCCGGTCCTGCATGTGATCCGCTATCGCCGGGAACAATTGCCGCAGCTGATAGCCGCGATCAATGCGACCGGTTATGGTTTGACACTCGGCATCCATTCGCGCATCGATGAAACCATCGACTTCATCGCGGCGCATGCGCGGGTCGGTAATATTTACGTCAATCGCAATATCGTCGGCGCAGTGGTGGGTGTGCAGCCGTTCGGCGGCGAAGGCAAATCCGGCACCGGTCCCAAAGCCGGTGGTCCGCTGTACCTGAAACGGTTGCAGCGCAATCCGGCCGTGGCATTCGGCGCGCCTGCGATTGATGCCGGCAAGGGAATTGCCGCAAACGCACTGGATGCTCTGTTGGCATGGGACAAAGTCGATGCTCGCGGGCAGCTATCGGCGTTGGGCAAAGAATATGCGCGCACGACACTACTTTTCACGTCGCTGCCATTGCCGGGCCCGACCGGCGAACGCAACACGCTGTCATTTGCTGCACGCGGCACAGTGTTATGCGCGGCAGCTAGCGTTGGCTCCCTGTTGAATCAACTAGCCGCCGTGCTCGCCACCGGCAATATTCCTGCGGTCGCCACGATGTCGGCGCCGTTGATTCCAACCGATTTGCCGCCGGCAGTACGCGAGCTGATCCGGATAGCCGATCGAATCGATGGCACCGGCATGCCGATTCATCTAGCTTTGATCGATGCGTCGCTTGCGCCAGTGTTGCGTCCGGTTCTTGCTGCACGCGACGGTGCGTTGATAGCGGTGATCGAAACCACAGAACAAGCGGCAATTCCATTGTGGCGCCTGGTCGCCGAGCGCGCGCTGTGCGTCAACACGACGGCAGCCGGCGGCAACGCCAGCCTGATGACATTAAAGGCCTGACCATTTGGAATGACGGATCTTGTAATTTCTCAATAGATGCGTCCAGAAAAATGGTAAAAGTTAATGCTTCCATGACAAAGCGCGCCAACGACATTGGCAGGCTGAACTCACGCATATCAGGCAGGTCTGAATACTATGTCTCGGAACGAGAAAATATTGATGTGGAGCGGGATAGGATTGATCTCCATTCTTGCTCTGTGCGTACTTGTGCTGCTGACATTCGACTGGAACCGCGCCAAGCCGTGGCTCAACGCCCGCGTCAGCGAATCCATCGGGCGTCCTTTTGCAATCAACGGCGATCTTTCATTGACCTGGTATCGCGCCGAAGCGGAGGAATCGGGCTGGCACCGCTTTATTCCGTGGCCGAGATTGCGTGCGCAGGATATTACTTTGGGCAATCCGGATTGGGCCAAAGCCGCGGAGCCCAATATGGCCGAGGTTCGGCAGGTGGCATTTTCGCTGAACCCGCTGCCACTGCTGTACCGGGTGATCGCCATCCCAACGCTGGTGCTGCAAGGGCCGAATCTGACATTACGGCGAGCTGCCGACGGCAGCAACAACTGGACCTTTAAATCAAACGGCCCTTCGAAGTGGCAACTGGAGCTAGGTCAACTGGAACTGAATGACGGCAGGGTCCATCTGGTCGATGCTATCAAACATGTCGACGTGAAGGCCGAGATTGTTACGCTGGATCAAAAGCAAGCCGACGGCTACCGGATCGGCTGGAAGCTGGCTGGAAGCTTCAATGGCGCTGCCGTCAGCGGCAATGGCAAAGCCGGCGCAATACTGTCGTTGCGGGAACAGAATGAGCCTTATCCGATTGAAGCGAATCTGCGGGCCGGAAAAACCTCTGTCAGCGTCAACGGTACGCTGACCAAACCAAGAAACCTTGCCGCAGTCGATGTGCAGCTGAAGCTGTCCGGCGCGAGCATGGCGCATTTATATCCGCTGACCGGCATCCTGTTGCCGGACACGCCGCCGTTCGCCACTGAAGGCCATTTGTTCGGAACAATCGATAGGGAAGGCGGAAACTGGAACTATGAAAAGTTCAGCGGAAAAGTGGGCTCGAGCGATTTGGCCGGCACCGTCAAATATCAAGCCAGGCAGCCGCAACGCAAGGGAGTGCACAGCCGGCCGCTGCTGACCGGCGCGCTGGTATCCAATTTGCTGCAATTCGAGGATCTGGGTCCGTTGATCGGCGCCGACTCGAATGCAAGCAAGGCGAAACGCGGTGCCTCCGCCAAGCAGCCGCCCGATAAAGTTTTGCCGGTACAGGAATTCCGTGTTGAACGTTGGACCAGTATTGACGCCGATGTCAAATTTACCGGGCACAAGATCATTCGCAGCAAGAACTTGCCGATCGATAATCTGGTTACCGACATACACTTGAAAGATGGTGTGCTGTCCTTGACACCTCTTAATTTCGGCGTTGCCGGCGGTAACCTGATTTCCGACGTCAAGCTTGACGGAAGCAATAAGACAATTAAAGCCGAAATGAAAATATCGGCACGTCACCTGAAGCTGAAAGAACTGTTCCCTGCATTCCAGCCGATGCAGGCCAGCATCGGCGAAGTCAACGGCGATGCGCAATTGTCGGCTACCGGCAATTCAATCGCCACCTTGCTTGGCTCAGCCAATGGCGAAATCAAGGCGCTCGTCAATCAAGGCACCGTCAGCAAACTGCTGCTTGACGAGATAGGACTCAATGTCGGCAGCATTATTCTTACCAAATTGTTCGGCGACCGGCAAGTCAATATCAATTGCATGGTCAGTGATTTTGGAGTGACCAACGGGTTGATGGAGGCCCGTACTTTCGTGATCGATACCGATGACGCTATTTTGTTGATTAGCGGCCAGATCGATCTGGCAAAAGAACAATTGAATCTGACCATCAACCCGCGCAGCAAAGGCTTGCGTCTGGTGTCGCTCAGGTCGCCGATCCATCTGGCGGGCAGTTTCAAGAAACCCGACGTCAACGTTGACAAGGCCACGCTCGTTGCCAAGGCAGGTTCTGCGATTGCGCTCGGCGCACTGACACTGCCAGCGGCATTGCTTCCTCTAATCAATGCCGGTGATGCCAAAGACAGCGGATGCAACAGACTGCTGGAAGAAGCCAAGATCAAACCGGTAGCGCCGCCGCCAGGGAAAACCTATCAGGGCAAATCAGCTGTCGGAGAACCCGCCAGATAGCCGGCAAAGCAAATAAAAATAAATTTGTCGGCTGCGGCGTTGGCGTTGCATTCCCTACGGTCACATTGCCTCCAGCGACCAATGGGAGTGCACAGCCGACCACAGGGAGTGCAGAGCTCACAATCCCTGCGGTCACACTCCCTGTGGTTGCTGGTGGCCGGTAATTCCTGTTGCCTTGATTAATTGTTACTGCAGAGTCGTTTGACGATATGGAATGCATAACGAGCCGCGACACGCTCGATGAATTGCGTGAAATCTACTGCCGAATCTTCATTCGCACCATCGGAAATGGTGCGGATCACGGCAAATGGTATGCCGAACTCAAAGCAAACCTGGGCTACCGCAGCTCCTTCCATTTCAACCGCGAGCAAGTCAGGCAATGCTGTCTTCAAATCGGCAAGTTTCGTCCGGCTGCTGATAAATTCATCGCCGCTGGCAATCAGACCATGATGCACGCGCGGATGATTGTCGAGTCCGAACTTGATGCGGTCTGCCGGTTCGATCGCATCAGAGAAATCCGAATCAATAAATTTTTTTGCCGCCTGCATCAACTGATCGGATAAATGCCTGTCGGCAGCGAAACGCGACAAACCGGTCAGCGGTATTTCAAACCGTGGGAATAACGGTGACGTATCCATGTCGTGCTGCAGCAATCGGTCGGCCACTACGAGATCGCCGATCCGCACGCCAGTGTCGGCGGCGCCGGCCACGCCGGTGAAGACAATCTGCGTCACGTTGAACCGTTCGATCAGTGTCGCTGCGGTAGCCGCGGCGGCCACTTTCCCGAGGCGCGACAGTACGCATACGCAATCAATATCCCACAACATGCCGCTAACGTAACTGCGCATGCCACGGGTGACGGTTTGCGCGTGCTGCAGTTTATCGATCAATCCGGTTTGCTCCTGGTGCAAAGCGCTGATCAATCCGAGTCGGGTTGGGGTGTTCATTGTACATCCATAAATTGGTTTCCACTCACGAATCAGGTCCGTCATGTGCGAAGTAGCACAGCTCTGCCCTGGTGTTCCTGCCGACGACAGAGTTTCTGGTTTTATCTATTTGTTTATATATACAGTTAGTAGTAATTGTTAACACCTGCCATTTTCTGTGGATAAGCCGATATAGGCGAACCGAATCAGCAGCTTACCGATTGCATAACAGCGGCATAAGGCTTGTATTCGGACAGGATGGATTCTGCATAAAAAAAACTGAGGATTCATTTTTCATGTTATCCACAGCGCATCCCGGAAATATGCATAGACTTATCCACAACCGTATCAACGAGTTCTGCAACCCGGTCAATTCGCCCACAAGTTTTTCAGCAGCGCAAAAATGGCCGCGATAGTCGGTTCGTTCCTGCGCTTTGCCAGTGTGATGAAAGACAACTCGGTCGACAGGCTGACCGTATCGGCAATCACCAAACCATGAGCATGGGATTCACGCAACGCAATCGATTCACGCACCAGCGATAGCCCGACGCCGGATTTCACCAGGTCGAGCATCGACGGCTCCTGGTCGACCAATGCAACTTTATTTGGCGTGACTTTGTACTGTGAAAAAATTTTGGTGAGCAACCGGTTATGCGCCGATTCGGGTGGCGACCAGATCCATGGCAGTTTCGCCAATGCAGACCAGTCTTTGCCCGTTACCCGGCTCTTCCAGCCGTATGGTGCAAGGACATTGTAAGTAAACGAGGTTAATGTCTGGTAGTCGCATTCCTTGCCGGGGTTGCCGAGGTAATAACCGACATCGAGCGTGCCGGCCTTTATCTGTTGCAGTACCCAGCCGGACATGCCATGCTGTAATTGGGTCGACAATTGCGGATAGCTTTCAACCAGGCGCTTCAGGAATGCGCCGAGCCGGGTAAATTCCGGATCGAGGATGGTGCCGATTGCCAATGTTCCCGATAGTGTCGAATGCAGCGCATCGGCGCCTTGCCGGAATTCAGCCATGCTCGCCATCACGCGCTCGGCGAACGGCAACAGTTTGGCCCCATCATCGGTGAGTGCCATGCCGCTCGGGGTACGCATGAAAAGTTGCAAACCCAATGTTGTCTGCAGCGATTTGATTTGCAGGCTGACTGCCGGCTGCGTCAAGTGCAGACGTTCTGCGGCACGGGACAGGTTGCCTTCGCGGGCAACGGTAACGAAGGCGCGCAGTTGAGTCAGATCCATATCTGGCAAACGGTCGATTATAAGCTTTTCTTATAATAAACTTGATAATAACTCATTGGATTTGCTATTCAACCGGTTATATTCTATTAAAAGCAAAAGGCTATCAAAGGAATTCTTATGACCAATTTATCCATAGCGCGCATCGGCCATTACATCAATGGCCGCGTCGTCGGTTCGACCAGCGGGCGCCAGCAAGAAGTGTTCAATCCTGCCACCGGCGACGTCAGCGCCCAGGTTGAACTGGCCAGCGTCGCGGAAGTCGATGCGGCAGTTGCTGCCGCCAGCGCGGCAGCGCCGGCCTGGGCCGATACCGCGCCATTGAAACGCGCGCGGATCTTATTCAAGTTCAAGGAATTGATCGACAAGCATCATGATGATCTTGCTGCGGCAATTACCCGTGAACACGGCAAGGTGTTGTCCGATGCGAAGGGCGAAGTCACGCGCGGCCTGGAAATCGTCGAATTTGCCTGCGGCATTCCGCAGTTGCTGAAGACTCAGTTCACCGACAATATCGGCGGCGGCATCGACAATTGGCAATTGCGCCAGCCGCTGGGTGTCACCGCCGGCATCACGCCATTCAACTTTCCGGTGATGGTACCGTTGTGGATGGCGCCGGTGGCGATTGCCACCGGCAACACGTTTGTGTTGAAGCCCTCCGAGCGCGATCCGTCGCCGTCGTTGATGATGGCCGACCTGATGCAGCAGGCCGGTTTGCCGAATGGCGTATTCAACGTGGTGCAGGGCGATAAGGTGGCGGTCGATGCGTTGCTGCATCATCCGCAGGTGAAAGCGGTTTCGTTTGTCGGTTCGACGCCGATCGCCGAATATATCTACACCGAAGGTACCAGACGCAAAGGCGCATATCCATTGCGGGTGCAGGCATTGGGCGGCGCGAAAAATCATTTGGTCGTGATGCCGGATGCCAATCTCGGGCAGGCAGTCGATGCATTGATCGGCGCCGCATACGGCTCGGCCGGCGAGCGCTGCATGGCGATTTCTGTCGCGGTCGCGGTCGGCAAGGTGGCCGACAAACTGGTCGAAGCGCTGATCCCGCGCGTAAAGGCGCTGAAGATCAAGAATGGCATGGAAGCCGATGCGGAGATGGGGCCGCTGGTTACTGCAGCGCACAAGGCGAAGGTCGAAGCGTATATCGACGATGGCATACGGGCCGGCGCGCAAATGCGGGTCGACGGACGCGGCCTGAAAGTGGCCGGGCATGAAAAGGGTTTTTTCCTGGGCGGCACCTTGTTCGACCATGTGACGCCGGACATGAAAATCTATCGGGAAGAAATTTTCGGCCCGGTGTTGTGCATCGTGCGAGTGCCGGATCTTA
>DASYKE010000042.1:0-12867 GCA_035995725.1 Burkholderiaceae bacterium
AGCGACATGGCGGCGAAGGACATTTCATCGTCAGCGCCACGAGCACCGCTTCGAGCTGCGATACATCATGTCGGTTGGCTGCGGTGACGATGAGTGACAACGGGGCTCCACGCGCGTCGACCAGCAAATGCCGTTTGCTGCCGTTTTTTCCCCCGGGCTGTACATTCCCTTCGGCGACCAACGGGAGTGCAGAGCTCAGCTGTGGCGTTGCATTCCCTACGGTCACATTCCCTTCGGTCAGCTGTGGCGTTGCATTCCCTGCGGTCACATTCCCTTCGGTCATCGGTCGGGTTCGGACCAACCGCTTCTTGCGCCAACGGCGCTTTCATCATCGCCCCATCGATGCTTTGCCAACGCCAGGCAATCCCGTTGAGATCATCGTATTCGGCCAATCCGGCTTTCCATAGCGCCTCAAAAAAGCCGGCTTTCTCCCATTCCAGAAACCGTGCGTGGATCGCGCTGGCACTGCCAAACCGCTCTGCAGGTAGCGCCTTCCACTGACAGCCAGTACGCAGCACATGCACAATTGCCTCAAACACCAGGCGCGCATCCTTGGGTTTGCGCCCGCCACCCGCTCTGCGCCTGTACGTCTTGTCCGCTGACCGTTGCCGTACTGGAACCAATGGCTCGACCCGGTTCCAAAACGCATCTGACACTTCCCATGACTTGGGCTTGCTCATCACCACCTCCAACAGGCATGGCGACCAAATCACGTTGATTATCTATTTATGGATAAGTTCTTAGCGCGTACTCTTTCATGCGCCTAAAAAGATGTTATCGCAACTGATAGTAAGTCACGTTTGCACTTTCTCAATCTCTTTCTTAATCTGTCGCCTACCATTAATTCACGGAGCACCTTTGCTTTTCCTCAATTCAGTTAGCGCCAGTACATAGCAATGCGCAATTGGATGAAGTTTAAGGAGACCGTCCATGAAGATAGAGCACGATTTAGATCCGACAGAAACGCAGGAATGGCTTGATGCATTCAAATCGGTATTGGCAGTACAAGGCCCGGAACGGACGAACTACCTTCTGAGCAAGCTTGTGGACGAAGCACGCCGCGCCGGCATATATATTCCCCAGTCGTTCACTACTGCATACGCGAACACGATCCCGCCGGACAAAGAAGAACGATCGCCCGGCAACCGGGAAATCGAACACAGGATTCGATCCATCATCCGTTGGAATGCCCTTGCGATTATTCTGCGCGCCAACAAGGATTCGTCCGAGCTGGGCGGCCACATCGCCAGCTTCCAGTCGGCAGCTACGCTGTACGACATTGGCTTCGGTCACTTCTGGCACGCGCCTGCCGAGACTCACGGTGGCGACCTGCTCTATATACAAGGACATTCGTCTCCGGGCATCTATGCCCGGGCCTTCATGGAAGGACGTCTGTCGCAGGAGCAACTGCTCAACTATCGCCAGGAGGTCAACGGCAAGGGGTTGTCGTCTTATCCGCATCCTTGGTTGATGCCTGATTTCTGGCAGTTCCCTACCGTATCGATGGGACTGGGGCCACTGATGGCGATTTACCAGGCACGCTTCCTGAAATATCTGGAGGGGCGAGGTTTGGCCAAGACCGAGGGGCGGAAAGTCTGGGCCTTCATGGGCGATGGCGAGATGGACGAACCTGAGTCGCTTGGCGCGATTTCATTGGCGGGCCGTGAAGGCCTCGATAACCTGATCTTTGTCATCAACTGCAACCTTCAACGGCTCGACGGCCCGGTACGCGGCAACGGCAAGATCATCCAAGAGCTGGAATCGGACTTTCGCGGGGCGGGCTGGAACATCATCAAGGTGATATGGGGCAGCGGCTGGGACAAGCTATTTGCCAGAGACAAGGATGGGATTCTGCTCAAGCGCATGGAAGAATGCGTCGACGGCGAGTATCAGGTCTTCAAATCGAAAGACGGCGCCTATGTGCGCGAGCATTTTTTCAACACGCCGGAACTGAAGGCCTTGGTCGCCGACATGAGTGACGATGAGATATGGCATTTGAATCGGGGCGGTCATGATCCGGTCAAGGTGTATGCAGCGTATGCCGCGGCAGTCAAGCACACCGGGGCGCCGACCGTGATTTTGGCCAAGACCGTCAAGGGATACGGGATGGGCGAGTCGGGTGAGGGACAAATGATCTCGCACCAGGCAAAGAAAATGACGATGGAGTCGCTGAAGAAATTCCGCGACCGCTTCGATATTCCACTGAGCGATGAACAGGTCGCTGAATTACCGTTCATCAAACTGCCGGACGACAGCCCGGAGATGCAATACCTGCACGCAAGACGGGAGGCGCTGGGCGGATACTTGCCGCAGCGGCGGCAAAAGTCCACCGCACTGCAAGTGCCGGATTTGTCCGTGTTTGATGCGCAGCTGCAAAGCACAGGCGAACGAGAGATTTCCACCACAATGGCGTTCGTACGCATTCTCAACACCCTCGTGCGTGACAAGAATATTGGGAAGATCGTGGTGCCGATCGTGCCGGATGAATCGCGTACGTTCGGTATGGAAGGCATGTTCCGGCAGCTTGGCATCTATTCCTCGGTGGGGCAATTGTACAAGCCGCAGGACGCCGACCAGTTGATGTACTACCGCGAAGATAAATCGGGACAGGTACTGCAGGAGGGCATCAACGAAGCTGGCGCCATGTCGTCGTGGATTGCCGCGGCGACCTCGTACAGTTCGAACAATCTGCCGATGATCCCATTCTATATTTACTACTCGATGTTCGGCCTGCAACGCGTCGGTGATTTAGCATGGGCCGCAGGCGACATGCGCTGCCGGGGCTTTTTGCTGGGCGGCACCGCAGGACGCACCACGCTCAACGGTGAAGGCCTGCAACATGAAGACGGGCACAGTCACATTTTGGCATCGACCAATCCCAACTGCGTGTCCTACGATCCAGCGTTTTCCTATGAGGTCGCAGTAATCGTGCAAGACGGTTTGCGCCGCATGTACCAGGAACAGGAAGACGTTTTCTATTACATCACCTTGATGAATGAAAACTATCCGCATCCGGCGATGCCCGAAGGAGCGGAAGAAGGAATTCGAAAGGGCATGTATCTATTCAAGGACGGCGGTGCATCCGAGGGACCGCGGGTACAGCTGCTCGGTTCCGGAACCATCCTGCGCGAGGTGATTGCCGCGGCAGATTTGCTGCGGGAAGACTTCGGTGTGGCGGCCGACATTTGGAGCGTGACAAGCTTCAATGAGTTACGGCGCGATGGCCTGGACGTCGATCGCTGGAATATGCTGCACCCGACCCAGACGCCACGCATGAGCCATGTAGAGAAGTCCCTGAAGGACCGCCAGGGCCCGGTCATCGCATCGACCGATTACATGAAGGACTATGCCGAACGAATTCGCCCATATGTGCCGCGCGGCTACCGCGTGCTTGGCACGGACGGATTCGGCCGCAGCGACTACCGCGTGCAGCTACGCAGTTTCTTTGAAGTGAACCGGTATTACGTGGCAGTGGCAGCAATCAACGCGCTGGCCGACAAAGGCGTGTTGCCGCCAGCGGCAATATCGGAAGCAATCGCCAGATACAACATCAATGCCGATAAACCCAATCCGGTCACGGTCTGAAGGGGCAAACATGGGTGCAATCAAAGAAGTATTTGTCCCCGACATCGGCGACTTCAAGGATGTCGCTGTCATCGAGCTCACGGTCAAGCCGGGCGACCACATCAAACCGGAAGATCCGTTGATCGTGCTGGAGTCCGACAAGGCCTCGTTGGAAGTTCCCGCGCCATCCGCCGGTGTGGTCAAGGAGCTGAAGCTGGCGGTGGGAGATACGGTGTCCGAGGGCAGTCTCATCTTGCTGCTCGAAGCCGACAGGCCTGAACAGGCCACGGCATCGTCCGCCGCACCGGTGCCGGTGCCCGTGGTGTCGCCGCCACCTGAGGCAGCCGTTGCGCCCGAGGGCATTGCCGAAGTACGAATACCCGACATTGGCGACTTCAAGAACGTGCCGGTCATCGAAATGCTGGTTCAACCCGGCGACACGGTGAAAGCCGAACAAGCGCTGCTGACGCTGGAGTCCGATAAGGCGACGATGGAAATACCGGCGCCGCTGGGCGGTGTGGTGCAGGATATCAAGGTCAAGCTGGGCGACAAGGTGTCCGAGGGAACGGTCATCATGACAATTGCCACTGCGAACGCGGCCGCACCGTCTGCTGCAGTCCCTCTGGCCGAACGAGGCGGCGCCGGGGCAGCTGCGCCTCAGGCGCAATCGGTTCCGCTTGCCTCCCTGATCGGTGTCGACGAAGCCGCATTCGGGCTGGCTTATGCCGGCCCCGGGGTGCGCAAGCGGGCGCGCGAACTGGGCGTCGATCTCGGTAAAGTAAAGGGCTCCGGCAACAAGGGACGCATTCTGCAAGAAGACGTGGAAGCCGCGGCCAAAGGCGGGGCCCAAGTGCCATCCGGTGCGGCAAATGTCGTGGACTTGCCCGGCGCCAAAGGAGCAGCCGTTGCCCCTGCGCCTGTAACAGGCCTCGGTGGCGGGCTTGACTTGCTGGCCTGGCCCAAGGTGGACTTCGCCAAGTTCGGGCCGGTCGAAAGCAAACCGCTGTCGCGCATCAAGAAAATTTCCGGTGCCAACCTGCATCGCAACTGGGTGATGATCCCGCATGTGACCAATCACGACGATGCAGACATCACCGATCTGGAAGCATTCCGGGTTCAAACCAACAAGGAAAACGAAAAGGCAGGAATTAAACTGTCGATGCTCGCATTCATGATCAAGGCTGCGGTGCATGCGCTGAAAAAATTCCCTGAATTCAATGCCTCGCTCGACGGCGACAATCTGGTCTATAAATACTATTATCACATCGGCTTCGCCGCCGACACGCCGAACGGGCTGGTCGTGCCGGTGATTCGTGACGCGGACAAGAAGGGTGTCATCGAGCTTGCGAAGGAGATGAACGACCTCGCCAAACTCGCGCGTGACGGCAAGCTGAAACCGGATCAGATGCAAGGCGGCACTTTTACGATCTCGTCGCTGGGCGGGATTGGCGGCGTCTACTTTACGCCGATCATCAACGCACCCGAAGTCGCCATCATGGGCGTGTGCAAATCGTCTTGGAAACAGATCTCGCCCGACGGCAAGCAGTCAGCGTGGCGACTAATGTTGCCGCTATCGCTATCGTGGGACCACCGTGTGATCGATGGCGCTGCGGCGGCGCGTTTCAATTCCTATTACGCAAACCTGCTCGCCGATATGCGGCGCATCGTGCTTTGAGGGGCGGTCATGGCAAATGTAACAGACATCAAAGTGCCCGACATCGGCGATTTCAAGGATGTGGCAGTCATCGAGGTGCTGGTCAACCCCGGCGATGCGATCAAGGCCGAGCAGTCGCTGATCACCGTTGAATCCGACAAGGCGAGCATGGAGGTCCCGTCTTCGCAAGCGGGCGTGGTCAAGGAACTGAAGGTCAAGCTCGGCGACAAGGTATCGGAAGGTTCGGTCATTCTCACCCTTGAGACGGAAGCGGCAATGGCTGCTGGACAAGAAGCTCCCTCGGCCGCCCGCCCCGCAGCCGCTCCGGTCACCGAGCCGGCCGCCACTGCACCGCAGGCGGCCAGGCACGCCGGCGGCGCCGACATCGAGTGCGAGATGCTGGTACTGGGCGCCGGGCCTGGCGGTTATTCCGCGGCATTTCGCGCCGCCGACCTGGGGATGAACACAGTCCTGGTGGAGCGTTATCCGACCCTCGGCGGCGTGTGCCTGAATGTCGGCTGCATTCCCTCCAAGGCGCTGCTGCATACCGCTGCCGCGATCGATGAAGTCGCTCTGCTGGCCAAGCATGGCATCTCGTACGGTGCACCCAGCATCGACATCGACCAGCTGCGCAGCTTCAAGGATGACGTGGTCAGGAGACTCACTACCGGCCTGGCCGGCATGGCCAAGGCGCGCAAGGTGCAGGTCGTCGAGGGTGTCGGTGCGTTCCTGGATCCCCGCCATCTGGAAGCCACGCTGTCCAACGGCGGCGGCAGGAAAGTGATCAGGTTCCAGAAAGCCATCATCGCGGCTGGTTCGCAATCGGTCAAATTGCCTTTCATGCCCGACGACCCGCGCATTGTGGATTCCACCGGCGCGCTGCTGCTGAAATCGATACCGAAGCGTATGCTGGTCGTTGGCGGCGGCATCATCGGCCTGGAAATGGCAACCGTGTATTCAACGCTCGGCACCCGCATCGACGTGGTTGAATTGCTCGACGGCCTGATGCTGGGTGCCGACCGCGACCTGGTCAAGGTATGGGAAAAATTCAATGCGCCGCGCTTCGATAAGGTAATGCTGAAGACCAAGGCAACCGGCGCCAAGGCGACTTCGGCCGGCATACGCGTGTCATTCGAAGGCGAAAACGCGCCTGCCGAACCCGAGCTGTACGACCTGGTGCTGGTCGCGGTGGGGCGCAGTCCGAACGGCAACAGAACAGGCGCCGACAAAGCGGGCGTCGCAGTCACCGAGCGCGGCTTTATCAATGCGGACAAGCAGATGCGCACCAATGTCGCGCATATCTTCGCCATCGGCGACATCATCGGGGAACCGATGCTCGCACATAAAGCCGTGCACGAAGGGCATGTCGCCGCGGAAGTCGCTCACGGCGAAAAAACCTTTTTCGACGCGCGGCAGATTCCCTCGGTCGCCTACACCGATCCCGAGATTGCATGGGCTGGCCTGACCGAGGATGAATGCAAGGCGCAGGGTGTGAAATACAGCAAGTCCGTCTTTCCATGGGCGGCATCAGGCCGTGCCATCGCGAATGGCCGCGACGAAGGTTTTACCAAACTTATCTTCGACGAGCAAACGCACCGGGTGATTGGCGGCGGTATCGTCGGCGCCCACGCCGGCGACCTCATCAGTGAAGTTTGTCTTGCCGTGGAAATGGGCTGCGACGCAACCGACATCGGCAAGACCATTCATCCGCACCCAACTTTGAGTGAATCGGTCGGCATGGCGGCAGAGCTGGCTGAAGGCGTGTGCACCGATCTTCCCCCCGCCAGGAAAAAATAGCGCGAATCGGCATCGTCCCGAGCCTGCATACCTATATTTTGGAGACACATCATGGATGAGCAATTTCGCGAAGCGGCACTGGAATATCACCGCGCTATCCCGCATGGGAAAATTGCGGTCACGCCCACCAAGGGGCTCACCCACCAGCGTGATCTTGCGTTGGCGTATTCTCCCGGCGTGGCGGCGGCCTGCGAACTGATCGCCGCCACGCCATCCGAAGCAAGCAATATGACATCGCGCGGCAATCTTGTTGCCGTCGTGACCAATGGCACCGCTGTGCTCGGCCTGGGCAACATCGGGCCGCTGGCCGGCAAACCGGTGATGGAAGGCAAAGGCTGCCTGTTCAAGAAATTCGCCGGTATTGATGTGTTCGATATCGAGATCGACGAACTCGATCCGGACAAACTGGTCGATATGATCGCTGCGCTGGAACCGACCTTCGGCGGCATCAACCTGGAGGATATCAAGGCGCCCGAATGCTTCTATATCGAGCGCAAGCTGCGTGAACGCATGAAGATACCGGTGTTCCATGACGACCAGCACGGCACCGCGATCATCGTCGCTGCTGCCGTGCTCAACGGATTGAAAGTGGTGGGAAAAGATATCCATTCGGTCAAGCTGGTTGGTTCCGGTGCGGGCGCTGCGATGCTCGCCTGCCTGGACTTGCTGGTCAAGCTCGGGCTGCCGATGGAAAACATCGTCATTGCCGACAGCAAAGGAGTGGTCTATGCCGGCCGCAAGGAAGACATGGATCCCAACAAGGCCCGCTATGCAAAGGATACGCCGGCACGAAGCCTGGCCGACCTGATGGAAGGTGCGGACATTTTCCTCGGCCTGTCGGCTGCGGGGGTTCTCAAGCCGGAGATGGTCAAACATATGGCGCTCAACCCGCTGATCCTCGCGCTCGCCAATCCGGAACCGGAGATCCGGCCGGAACTGGCGAAGCTGGCCCGCCCCGACGCCATTATCGCCACCGGCCGTTCGGATTATCCGAACCAGGTCAACAACGTACTGTGCTTCCCGTTCATCTTTCGCGGTGCGCTGGATGTGGGCGCGACCACGATCAATGAGGAAATGAAAGCCGCGTGCGTGTATGCGCTGGCGGAACTGGCGCAAGAAGAGCAATCCGATATCGTCGCGGCGGCCTACGGCGACCTGCGCGTGAGTTTCGGCCCGGAGTTCTTGATTCCCCGACCTTTCGATCCGCGCCTGATCGTCAAGATCGCGCCTGCGGTCGCGAAAGCGGCGATGGACAGCGGCGTCGCCACTAAGCCGATCGAGGATTTGGCAGCCTACAGGATGCAGTTGTCGCAATTTGTCTATCGCACGGCGATGATTATGCAGCCTATATTCAGCAAGGCGAAACAGTTGCAGAAACGGGTTATCTATGCCGAAGGCGAGGACGAGCGCGTGCTGCGTGCAGTACAAGTCGTGCTGGACGAGGGTCTCGCGCGACCGATTCTGATCGGTCAGGCGGACGCCATCGAGGAAAATATCAGGGCGCTCGGGCTGCGGATTAAATTGGGAACGGATTGCGAATTGGTGGAACCCGGTAATGACCGGCGCTATCAGGAATTTTATCGCGACTACTATGCCTTGATGGAACGCAAGGGTGTGTCCTTGGAAGATGCTCGCCTGGCGTTGCGCCGCAGCCGGACTTTGATCGGTTCGATGCTGATGCGGCACGGCGATGCGGATGCGATGCTATGCGGGATGTCAGGCTCCTATGCAATCCATTTGCGTTATCTGATCGATGTAATTGGTTTACATGCAGGCGCGACGACGCTTGCGGCAATGAACTCTCTGCTGCTGCCGGAGCGCACGATATTCGTTTGCGATACCTATGTAAATCCGGATCCGACGGCAGAACAGATCGCCGACATGACCTTGCTTGCCGCGGAAGAAGTACGCCAGTTCGGACTGATTCCTCGTGTCGCCCTGCTATCGCATTCGAGCTTTGGAAGCGCGGACACACCGCCGGCGCGCAAGATGCGCGAGGCATTGGCACTCATCAAGCGGCGCGCGCCTGATCTCGAAGTCGAAGGAGAAATGCCCGGCGATGCGGCACTGTCGAAGGAGGTCCTCAAGCAATCATTCCCCAACGCACGGCTGACAGGCGATGCCAATCTGTTGATCATGCCGTCACTGGATGCGGCCAACATCAGTTTTAACATGCTTAAAATGGTGGCCGGCGGCGGTGTGACGGTAGGACCAATTCTTCTCGGTCTCGCAAAGCCGGTACACATTCTCACGCCGACTGCAAGCGTGCGCCGCATCGTCAACATGACCGCCTTGGCTGGGGTGAAAGCCGCATCCAATCTGGTTGAGGTTAAATCGGCCGCTTGACTTGCGCCCTGTCGCATCGTTGCGCATGGCTGAACATCCAATCCGCCGGAATGGAGAAGCAAAATGGAACAGAAGCCAATTTATAAATCATTGTATTTTCAGGTGCTGGTGGCGATCGTCATCGGCGTTCTGCTCGGACATTTCTATCCTGAAACAGGCGCCGCGATGAAACCGTTGGGCGACGGCTTCATCAAGCTGATTAAGATGATCATTGCACCGATCATTTTCTGTACGGTGGTGATTGGTATCGCCGGCATGGAAGACATGAAGAAAGTCGGGAAAACGGGCGGATTGGCTCTGCTCTATTTTGAGATCGTCAGCACCATCGCACTGATTGTCGGGCTCATCATTGTCAACGTAATACAACCCGGCACCGGCATGAACGTCGACCCCAAGGCACTCGACACCAAGGGAGTCAGCGCCTACACCGGTCCCGGCAAGATGCAATCCACCACGGACTTTTTGCTCAACATTATTCCCAATACCGTGGTGGACGCCTTCGCCAAGGGAGAGATCCTGCAGGTACTGCTGTTTTCCGTGTTGTTTGGTTTTGCCCTGCACCGCTTTGGCGGCCGAGGGACACTGGTGTTCGACTTCGTTGAAAAGCTGTCGCATGTCCTGTTCGGCATCGTCGGCATCATCATGAAACTCGCGCCGATCGGTGCATTCGGGGCGATGGCATTTACCATCGGCAAATATGGGCTCGGCTCTCTGGTGTCGCTGGGCAAACTGATGGGTACTTTCTACTTGACCTGCCTGATTTTCATCTTCGCCGTGCTGGGCACGATCGCCCGCCTGCATGGCTTCAGCATCTGGAAATTCATCAAGTACATCAAGGAAGAGCTGCTGATCGTGCTAGGCACGTCTTCATCTGAATCGGTGCTGCCGCGCATGATGGCGAAGCTGGAAAATCTGGGGGTCAAAAAATCGGTGGTCGGCCTCGTGATTCCAACCGGCTATTCGTTCAATCTGGATGGGACCTCAATTTACCTGACCATGGCGGCGGTATTCATCGCCCAGGCGACGAATACCCCGATGACCCTCGGCCAGCAAATTACGTTGCTGGCAGTGCTGCTGCTGACATCCAAGGGCGCCGCCGGAATTACCGGCAGTGGCTTCATCGTGCTGGCGGCGACCTTGTCCGCGGTCGGTGGCGTACCGGTGGAAGGACTGGCATTGATCCTCGGAATCGACCGCTTCATGTCAGAAGCGCGAGCATTGACCAACCTGATCGGCAACGGTGTGGCGACCATCGTCGTCGCCAGGTGGACCGGCGATGTCGACAGCGAGCGCATGCAAAGGATTCTTAATAATGAAACGGAGGAAGAAGCGGAAGAGCCCGAAGCAGTCCTCGATACCGTCGAGCAGCATTTGGTTGGTTAGCTGCACGTCATCGAGACGGTGATTTCGCGTACGCATGAAACCATCTTTCAATGGGACTTTTTCAACACAATCCAGCGTAAAGCGGCCATTCCTGCTTTATGTGCAATGGCGAGCAGCCAGCCCAACCGGGCCGCACCGCTTTCCCAAAAACGGACATTAACGATGAAATGACGGGCAAGGAATTTAGTCCCGACTCATTCACGTGTCAGAGGAGCTGTCAGCGGTCGTCCACGTCTATCCCTGGCTTCGCACGGTCCGCTCGATTCGAGGGTCTGGCAGGAGCCATAACAAGGCCACTAAAACGTATAGCGCCTGTGCGATCCATTGTTGGAAAAATGTGGAGATGATTGCGATCAGATAGAGCAATGGCGACAGCTTGCCTTTGAGGTCTGCTCCAACGGCTTTGGCCAGTAATGAATCGTTGCCGTGTTCTCGCATCAGCGCCCTCTGTAAAATCCAGTATGCAATAGCCGCCATCAAGAGCACTACTCCGTATAGGGCAGTCGGAGCCGGCGCAAAGTGGTTCTCTCCCATCCAACCGGTTGCGAATGGAACAAGCGACAACCAGAACAATAGATGTGAGTTTGCCCACATAATGGAGCCATTCACACGCTGTGCGGCATGCAGCATATGGTGATGATTATTCCAGTAGATGCCAATGTAAACGAAACTCAATATATAGCTGAGGAATACCGGCCACAGTGGCCACAATGCGTCGAAGTCCGTGCCATGCGGAATCTTCATCTCTAATACCATGATGGTAATGATGATTGCGAGCACACCATCACTGAACGCTTCTAGTCTATTGGTATCCATCATCCTCCCCTTATAGAATTGGGGTCAGCCTAACACGGAAGTTGAGCGGCTGCGCAAGAAGGCATCTGCACTTTCCCCTGTGTCAACCCTGTCAGCCGGTGCAGTTGATCCAGCCAGGGAAAATCGATTCCCAAAACATGACGATAGGGGTAGAGTAAGGCACATAGTGCTCGGTGGTGCATTGAGCCCGAGACATGCTGCTGGTTGCTCATAGGAAAGAAGAGCTTCGACTTGGGGGCCTTCCATATTTATTGAATGTTGAAGCTGGTGATAGCGGATAGACGATCGCACCCGGTAGACATGGCACGCTGGGTACGCAAGTTGTAATGACTATCATCAATACCAGGCCGCAACTGATCGAGCAGTTTGAGTGGCGGCCGGAAAACGCACTGAGCGTGACGTCTTTCACGGTTATTTATCGCTGTACAAAGTGCAGTGGAAGCTCACAACCGTCAGGGAACCGGTTTGCGTGTCATCAAGCTGTCCAGCTTATGCGGCACCTGGCCAGTTTATCGGTCAATAGTGCCGTACAACTCTAGTTAGGCGTCGATGAGCCCAGCTGTCTTGCATCGATTAACCAGGAGCCAGCCATGTCAGATGTAACGCCAATCCGCGATCCCGCGGCCGACTCGTTGCTCACTCCGCAAAATGCGGTCCTTGCCCTGATCGACTATCAGCCCGAGCAATATGCGGGCGTGGCCTCCGTCGGGCACGACGAATTGCTTGCGAACGTCACGATGCTCGGGCGCGTCGCGACTTCCTTCCGGCTGCCTGTTGTATTGAGCACGGTCTATGTGAAGCACGGTATGTCTGGCACGAACGCGGAGCTGCTCGAGGCCCTGCCGGGAGTGCCGGAAATCGACCGGACGACCATGAACTCGTGGGAGGACCCGGAGTTCCGCGCGGCCGTGGAGCAAACGGGACGCAAGAACCTGGTCATTGCGGGACTGTGGACTGAAGTCTGCGTCGTCTTTCCGACCCTCGACGCACTGCGCGCTGGCTACCGGGTGTACGTCGTCGCGGATGCCATCGGCGGTGTTAGCCGGGTGGCGCATGAATCTGCCATGCAACGCATGATCCAAGCGGGCGCGACACCAATTTCGGTTCTTGGTCTCGCCTGCGAGCTCCAGCGGGATTGGGGGCGACCAGATGCGAACAGGCTGCGCACGATCATGCGGGAATACTTCGGCAAGCTCAAAACGCTGAAGGGATAGCGGGGCTAATGGCAACGCGTCGAGAGCTTTTGAAAGCCGCCGTCGGTGCGGTCGCCGCGATGCCTCTCCGGCGTTTGCTACCACGCCCGCCAC
>DASYKE010000043.1:0-12231 GCA_035995725.1 Burkholderiaceae bacterium
AATTGACCAGGCCCGATATAACTGTTCGGCGAGCAGCACGCGCGCCATACCATGCGGCAGGGTCAAACTGGAAATACGAATCAGCATATCGGCGTGCTTCTTGAATCCGGCATCCAGTCCGTCCGCACCGCCTATCACGAATGTAACATCACTGCCGCCTTGTTGCCACTGCATCATATATTGCGATAGTTGCACGGTGGTGACATCTTTGCCATGCTCATCCAACGCAACGACTCGGGCTCCTTTGGGTATCACGGCTTCGATCCTGGTTCGTTCCAGTGCCATAGCGGTCTCGGCCGTCTTGCTGCCCGAACGCTCGACCGGTTTGATTTCCTTTAGCAGAATGCGGCATTCCGGCGGCATGCGCTTTGCATATTCGTTGAATCCGGCCTCGATCCATGCAGGCATCTTGTGACCTACCGCAGCGATGACGAGCTGCATATTGTCTATTGATTAATTCGCTTTGGCTTTTGCCGGCGCGCGTTTGGCCGGCGTCTTTTTGGCTGCGGCCGCAGTTCTGCTTTTTGCTGCTACCTTGACTGTTTTACCCGCCGGCTGTTTTGCAGCTGCGGTTTTTTTTGCTGCTGTTTTTGTCGGCGCGGCTTTCTTTGCCGGCGCTTTGCGCGCAGCCGATTTCTTCGGGCTGGCATCGCTTGCCGACCTGGTAGCCGTCAAATGCCTGGATGCCTTTTTGGGAGCAGCTTCTCCATCCTCCGGCTCCGATGCGGTGCGCTTGGAAATACGCTTGGCCGCACCCAGCTTGATTTCCTTGTCGCCCCAGATTTCTTCCAGCCGATAATAGGCGCGAATTGCCGGCTGCATGATGTGGACGATCATGTCGCCCAAGTCGACCAGTACCCATTCGCCGGTGTCTTCGCCTTCGATGCTGACGATGATTCCGCCGTTTTCCTTGACTTTGTCCCGCACCGATGCAGCCAGCGCCTTGGTCTGACGATTGGAGGTGCCCGATGCAATTGCGATGCGGTCGAACAGGCTGGTCAGATGGACGGTATCATAGGCACGAATGTCCTGCGCTTTGATATCTTCGAGTGCGTCGATGACGACGGCTTGCAGTTTCTTGATGTCCATATTTAATTTTTATAGAGGTGGTGTTGTTGTATGTAGTCTAGCACCTCGTGCGGCACTAGCGAGGCGGGCCGCTCGCCGCGTTCCAGCGCAGCGCGGACTTCGGTGGCGGAAATGTCGACCGCCAAGTCTGATGCAAGATAAGCCAGGCCATGCGGTGCAGCGCGAAGTTGCGTGGATGTACCGGCGCGGCGGGCAAATTCGGCGGCAACGGGCGCCGGAAGGTGGGACGCATCCATTGCGAAGCCTGGCCGGGAAGCGGCGCAAATATGCGCATAATCAAAAAGATGTTGCCATTCCTGCCAAGTGTTCAAGTGTTGCAGTTGATCGGCACCGATCAGGAACAGCAGCGACACTTCAGGTCCGAGTTCGGCGCGTACCGACCGCAGCGTATCGATGGTGTAGGTTGCCGTACGGCGCCTGATTTCCTGTTGATCGATCGTAACCGGAACTGTCTGTTGGTTGAAAGCGCGGCGCACCATTGCAACCCGGTCCTTGCCCGATGCCTGCAAGCCATGTTTCTGCCACGGATTGCCGGTCGGGATGATGCGTAATTCATCCGGGCGCATCAGTTTGACGAAATACTCGCCGAGCGCGACATGACCGTAGTGGACCGGGTCGAAACTCCCTCCGAGCAGGGCGATGCAGCGCCGCGTCACGCGAGCCAGTCCCGATGGACCAGGAAGTCCGAGTATAGCCTGGCTTCCGTACTGCCAGTTGCGGGCTGCCAGTCATAGCGCCATTTAACGATGGGCGGCATCGACATCAGGATCGATTCCGTGCGGCCACCCGATTGGAGGCCGAACAAGGTGCCGCGGTCGAACACCAGGTTGAATTCGACATACCGTCCGCGGCGATAGGCCTGGAAATCGCGCTCGCGCTCGCCATATTCGATATTCTTGCGGCGCGTCAAAATAGGCATATAGGCGTCGATGAAATGATCGCCGACGCTCCTGGTCATTGCAAAGCTGCGTTCGAACCCGAGCGCATTGAAATCGTCGAAGAAAATTCCGCCGATCCCGCGCGGTTCATTGCGGTGTTTCAGGTAAAAATAATCGTCGCACCATTTTTTGAAGCGGGGATGCAAATCGGCACGAAATGGTGCAACGGCGCCATGGCAGGCTCGATGGAAATGCCGAGCATCTTCTTCAAAGCCATAATACGGGGTCAGGTCCATGCCGCCACCGAACCACCAGACCGGTTCCTGTCCTTCTGCGATCGTGCTGAAAAACCGTACATTCATATGCACCGTCGGCACATAGGGATTGCGCGGATGCAGCACCAGCGATACCCCCATCGCCTCCCAGCCGCGACCGGCAATCTCGGGGCGATTGGCCGCAGCCGAAGGCGGCAAATTGCTGCCGGTCACATGTGAGAAGCCGACACTGCCACGCTCGAATACATTGCCCTCTTCGATAATGCGCGAGATGCCGCCACCGCCTTCAGGACGTTGCCACCTGTCGATGATGAATTGCTTGCCGTCGACATCCTCCAGCGCGGCAACAATACGTTCCTGCAGATCGAGAAGATAGGTTTTGACGGCGGCTGGGGCAGGCGGAAGCGGAGTCACGGTTTAGCAGGCAAAAAGACAGAGCAACGGATTGTACCCCTGCGTGCCATTATGGAACAGCACAACCACAGTGCGGTCATCATCAACCGTGACGTTTGAGTGCCCGCCAGCCGATATCCTTGCGGAATTGGGCGCCGTCGAAACGGATCCGGTCAACGCCTGCATAGGCCTGCCTCTGTGCCATCCTGACGCTGTCGCCGAGACCGACCACACACAAGACCCGGCCGCCGGAGGTGATCAGCTGATTTTCCTTCAAAATGGTGCCGGCATGAAAAGTCACGCAATCCGGTGTTTCCGTAGGAATGCCGGAAATCGCATCGCCCTTGCGCGGTGCGTCGGGATAGCCGGCGGCGGCCATGACTACCCCCAGCGCAGTGCGGCGATCCCATTCCAGCTCGATCGAATCGAGCGCGCCGGTGACTGCATGTTCCATCACGGTCAGCAAGTCGGTTTTCAGGCGCGCCATGATCGGTTGCGTTTCGGGGTCGCCCATGCGGCAATTGAATTCCAGCGTCTTCGGATTGCCTTTGGCATCGATCATCAGACCGGCGTACAGGAAGCCGGTAAAGGGAATTCCATCCCTAGTCATACCTTGCACGGTCGGCACGATGATTTCGCGCATCACGCGCGCGTGCAGTGCCGGCGTGATAATCGGTGCCGGTGAATAGGCACCCATGCCGCCGGTATTCGGTCCCTCGTCACGATCCTGCAGGCGCTTGTGATCCTGGCTGGTGGCAAGCGGCAGAATATTCTTGCCGTCGACCATGACAATAAAGCTGGCTTCCTCGCCTGCCAGAAATTCCTCGATGACGACTCGCGCACCCGCGTCGCCCAGCTTGTTATCGGACAGCATCATGTCGATTGCGGCATGCGCGTCGTCTGTCGTCATCGCAACCACTACACCCTTGCCGGCAGCCAGGCCATCGGCCTTGATCACGATAGGCGCGCCTTTCTGGTCGATGTATTGGTGCGCACTCCGGCTATCGGAAAATGTCTGGTATTCGGCGGTCGGGATTCCATGGCGTTTCATGAATGCCTTGGCAAAATCCTTAGAGCTTTCGAGCTGCGCCGCTTCCTTGGTCGGACCGAATATTTTCAGTCCCTGCTCGCGGAATATGTTGACGATACCCGCCGCGAGCGGTGTTTCCGGACCAACCACGGTCAGTGCGATATGTTCTTTCAGCGCGAATTGAGCAAGCCATGCGGGATCGGTGATCGGCACATTTTTCAAGCGGATATCGAGCGCTGTCCCTCCGTTGCCGGGCGCGACATATACCATTTGAATGCGCTGGGACTGCGCCAGTTTCCAAGCGAGGGCATGTTCACGGCCACCTGAGCCGATTACCAGAATTTTCATGGGAGGGATAGGCTCTAATATCTGTTCGCTGAAATTGCAGTATCGCTGCGGCCATCAGGCCATCTGCGATTACGTTGTTTTGGTGCGATCCTGCTATGCGTCGATAACCGCATTGGTATAGACCTCTTGCACGTCGTCCAAATTCTCCAATGCATCGATTAATTTTTGCATTTTTACCGCATCGTCGCCGGTAAATATCGTTTCAGTGGCTGGTTTCATTGTGATTTCAGCCATTTCCGGCTTGAACCCGGCTTTTTGCAATGCGTCTTTGATGTCGGAGAAATCGTGCGGCGGGCAAATCACTTCATAGCCGCCTTCGTCGTCGGCTATCACATCGTCGGCGCCTGCTTCCAGCGCGGCTTCCATCAACGCATCTTCATTGGTGCCCGGTGCGAAGAAAAGCTGGCCGCAATGCTTGAACAGGAAGGCGACCGAACCTTCGGTACCCATGTTGCCGCCGAACTTGGAAAACGCGTGGCGCACTTCCGCCACGGTACGGACCCGGTTATCGGTCATGCAGTCCACAATGATCGCTGCGCCGTTGATGCCGTAGCCTTCGTAACGGATTTCTTCGTAGCTGGCGCCGTCCAGCCCGCCAGTACCGCGCTGGACGGCACGGGTGACATTGTCCTTCGGCATATTGGCATCGGCGGCTTTTTCGACCGCCAGGCGCAGGCGCGGATTGGCACCGATGTCGCCGCCGCCCAAACGGGCGGCAACCGTGATTTCCTTGATCAGTCGAGTCCAGACCTTGCCCCGCTTGGCATCGGTGGCGGCCTTTTTATGCTTGATATTGGCCCATTTGCTATGTCCTGCCATGACTAATCTTTCTGAAACAAGTTGGCAAAGGCCTGTTTATAATTGTCCGGGAATTACGCCCGGTCTAAAATTAATTGATTGGCAAGCCTCGAATCAATCTACAATTTTAACATCGCCCCTTGCAGGAATCCGCCGGAAATCGCACAAAATCATGTCAAATCCCCTTGTCATAGCAAAAAATAAAGCCGGAGCACTCGCGCTGCTGCCGCAACTGGTCAACCGTCATGGCTGCATTACCGGCGCCACCGGCACCGGAAAAACGGTGACGCTGCAAGTCATTGCGCAGGCATTGTCCGGTATCGGCGTGCCGGTCTTCATGGCCGACATCAAAGGCGATCTGTCTGGAATGGCGAAAGCCGGTGAAATGACGGCCAGGATGAAAGAACGGCTAGCCTTTGTGGGAGCGGATACACCCGCATGGGCAGCCTGCCCGGTGACTTTCTGGGATGTATTCGGAGAAAAAGGTCATCCGGTGCGCGCGACGATTTCCGACCTGGGGCCCCTGTTGCTGGCGCGGATGCTGAATCTGAACGATACCCAGGAAGGCGTTTTGCAACTGGTTTTCAAGATCGCGGATGACAATGGCTTGTTACTGCTCGATACCAAGGATTTGCGCGCAATGCTGCAACATGTTGGCGACAATGCAGCAACTTTTCAGACTGAATACGGCAACATTTCCGCAGCCAGCATCGGCGCGATCCAGCGCGGGTTGATTGCAATCGAACAGCAGGGCGGAGACCGGTTTTTCGGCGAACCGATGCTGAACATCGCCGACCTGATGCAGACCGATGCAAATGGCAAGGGCGTGGTCAATATCCTTGCCGCCGACAGGCTATTGAATTCACCACGCCTGTATTCCACCTTTCTGTTGTGGATGCTGTCGGAGCTGTTTGAACACCTGCCGGAAGTGGGCGACCTGGACAAACCAAAGCTGGTCTTTTTCTTCGACGAAGCGCATCTGTTATTCGACGAAGCGCCCAGGCCGCTGCTGCAAAAAATAGAGCAGGTGGTACGCCTGATCCGTTCCAAGGGCGTCGGCGTTTTTTTCGTCACGCAAAATCCGCTCGATATCCCGGATACCGTATTAGGCCAATTGGGCAACCGGGTCCAGCACGCGTTGCGTGCCTATACGCCGCGCGACCAGAAGGCGGTGCAGGCCGCGGCGGAAACCTTCCGTCCCAATCCACAGCTCGATACCGCACAGGTCATTACCGAACTGGCGGTGGGCGAAGCGCTGGTGTCGTTTCTTGACGAGAAGGGACGGCCCGCAATGGTCGAACGGACTTTCATCGTACCGCCGGCATCGCAAATCGGCCCGCTCACCGATGTCGAGCGCAAAGCCATCGTCGCCGATTCGATTGTTGCGGGTGCCTATGAAAAGACAGTCGATCGCGAGTCCGCCTATGAAAAAATCAAGGGACGCGTCGCTGTCAAAATGCCGACTGCGCAACCGGCGCAGCGGTCCGGGCAAGGAGGTGTTGTGCAGGACGGCACAGCCGCCGAACCCGGCGGCCCGTCGATCGGCGACAAGATGAAAGATGCATTCGGCGGCCTGTTTGGCGGTACCGGTGTCACGCGGCGCAAGGATACGATGGTCGAAGCGATGGTCAAATCGGCTGCGCGCAGCATCGGCTCGCAAGTCGGACGCGAGATTATCCGGGGCGTGCTGGGATCGATTTTAAAGAAATGACGGGCAGTCGCTCCGGCGGCAATTGGCGCCGGAACATTTATTGCGGATTCTTCAACACCGACTTACAATCGGCATATGCCTGCCACCACTGTTAGCCGTTCTTCCCGCCAAGTTTTTCTGATCGGCCTGGCGATCGCCATTTCCGGCGCCATTCTTTTTTCCGCCAAGGCGATTGTGGCCAAGCTGATTTACCGTTATCACGTCGATCCTGAAACGCTGATCGGTTTCCGGATGATGTTTGCATTGCCGTTTTTTGCAGCAGTCGCATACTGGAAGGCGAAAACCGCACCGCCGTTGTCGAATGGCGACCGTATTCAGGTCGTGGTGCTGGGACTGATCGGATATTACCTGTCGAGTTATCTCGACTTTTTGGGCTTGCAGTATATTTCGGTCGGGCTGGAGCGTTTGATCCTGTTTTTGACGCCGTCATTTGTGCTGCTGATGTCGTTGGGATTTCTGAAGAAAAAGATTGCAGCGGCGGAATGGGCTGCGTTAGGGACCGCTTATCTCGGTACGGTTTTGGTCTTCATACATGATGCCAAGACCGGTGGCACAAATGTTGCGCTGGGAGGTGTACTGGTGCTGGCCAGCGCAGTATCGTACGCACTGTATCTGTTATTGTCGGGCGAAGTGGTGCGGCGCATCGGCGCATTGCGGCTGACCGCTTATGTAATGTGCGTGTCGAGTGTCGCATGCATCCTGCAATTTTTTATCATGCGTCCGGTGTCCATGCTGGTGCAGCCGTATCCGGTTTACAGCCTATCGCTGTTCAATGCGGTGTTTTGCACGGTGCTGCCGGTCTTCATGACGATGGTCGCCATTGCGCGCATCGGTGCAACCGCTGCTTCGCAGGCTGCCATGGTCGGCCCGGTGTCGACACTGTTCATGGGGGCTGCAATCCTGGGCGAGCCGATCACCGCAATTCAGCTGACCGGTACCGCACTGGTAATATTCGGCATTTATTTGTTATCCAAAAAGAAAACATAGGAGCTTCCAAATGGATTTGGGCATTCGCGGTAAAAAGGCGCTGGTCTGTGGCGCCAGCAAGGGATTGGGGCGCGGCTGTGCCGAAGCGCTGGCGGCGGAAGGAGTGCATGTCACTCTGGTAGCGCGTACCGTTGACGCACTGGAGCAGGCCGCCGCCGATATCCGGCGTATCGCAGGCGCCAGCGGCGCGACGGTAACTACGGTGGCGTGCGACATCACGACTGCGGAAGGACGCGCCAAGGCATTGGCTGCCTGCCCGCAGCCGGACATCCTGGTGACCAATGCCGGCGGGCCGCCTACCGGCGATTTTCGCAACTGGAGCCGCGAAGACTGGATCGCTGCGCTCGATGCCAACATGCTGACGCCGATCGAATTGATCAAGGCGACCGTCGATGGCATGATCGCGCGCCGCTTCGGCCGTATCGTCAACATCACTTCCAGTGCGGTAAAGGCACCGATCGACATCCTCGGTTTGTCGAACGGCGCGCGTTCCGGTTTGACCGGCTTCGTTGCCGGTCTGGCGCGCAAGACGGTCGCGCATAATGTCACGATCAACAATTTGCTGCCCGGGTCGTTCGATACCGACCGCTTGAAGGCGACAGTGGCCGGCTCTGCAAAAGCAACAGGCAGGAGTCCGGACGAAATACGCGAAACGCGCCGTTTGACCATTCCGGCGCAGCGTTACGGTACGCCGGCGGAATTCGGCGCAGCCTGTGCATTCCTGTGCAGCAGCCATGCGGGCTACATGACCGGACAGAATGTCCTGCTCGACGGCGGCGCATATCCGGGAACGTTTTAATCAGGGGTCGTTGACCGGGCTCGCTCCAGGCCGGGTTGACGCCCCGAATTGAGAATCGGCGGTATGATCATGTCTATTCGACCTCGGCGGTTTCCGATGCCGCTCAATCCCCGTTAATCTGCGCCTTAATCTACATTAAGCGAGCAAGCGATGCCAAAAGCAATCAGGATATTCAAGAACGGCGGTCCGGAAGTGATGGAATATGTCGACGTCGAAGTGGGCGAACCGGGGCCCGGCGAAGCGCGCGTGCGCCAAGCCGCATGCGGCCTCAATTATGTCGATGTGTATTACCGCACCGGCATGTATCCGCAACCGCTGCCAGCGGGCTTGGGAGTGGAAGGCGCCGGCGTGGTCGAAGCAGTGGGCGACGGCGTATCGCATCTGAAACCGGGTGACCGAGTCGCTTATGCCGGCCGCCCAGGCGCATATGCCGAACTGCGCACGATGCCTGCATCGGTTCTGGTCAAGCTGCCCGATGCCATCAGTTTCGACACGGCAGCAGCAATGATGCTGCAGGGATTGACGGTGCAGTACCTGTTTCGCCGCACCTATCCATTACGCGGCGGCGAAACCATCCTGTTTCACGCTGCCGCGGGCGGCGTCGGCCTGATCGCCTGCCAGTGGGCAAAAGCGCTGGGAGTGACGATGATCGGTACCGTCGGTTCCGATCAAAAAGCCGCATTGGCCAAAGCCCATGGCTGCGCTCATGTCATCAACTACAACAAGGAAAATTTTGTCGAGCGCGTGAAGGAAATTACCGGCGGCAAAGGCGTGCCGGTAGTCTATGATTCGATCGGCAAGGATACCTTCATCGGTTCGCTCGATTGCCTGTCGCCGCTGGGCATGATGGTGAGTTTCGGCAGCGCGTCCGGTCCGGTGGCCCCATTCGGCTTGAGTGAGCTGGCGTCGCGCGGCTCGCTCTTCATTACCCGTCCGTCGGTGTTTACGCATATCGCCAAGCGCGAAGATCTGGATGCGATGGCGGCCGACCTGTTTGACATGGTCGAAAGCGGCAAAGTCAAAATCGACATCAATCAACGATATGCGCTCAAGGATGTCGGACAGGCGCATCGCGATCTGGAATCGCGCAAGACCACCGGCTCCACCATCCTGATTCCATGAGGCCTGCCGTTGGACGATCCTGCCGAAAATTCGCGCAACAATCCGATGGGTCATCCGGAAGAACAGCCGGCCGGCACCGACGGTTCGCCGAAATTCGGCCGCTTGTTGATTGTGCTGGCGATCGCGGTGATACTGATCGCCATTGTTACATTCTGTTCGGAAGCTTATTTTTCCAGATAATGTAAGTGCTTACCATTGCCGATTTGACTGGTGCAGCAGGACACGATGTAAAAACAACAATACAAACTGTGGCCTTTTCATACACATTAAAGCTATACCGGGCAATCGAATTGATTTCCTGCCAATGACAAACTAGAATTAATTGATTGCAACCCCTTGTATTGACTGCACTCATGGCTCCTAATTCGGCTACCCGCCCATCGAGAGACCAAGTGAGATCAGCGTCCAACCGGACCGCGACATTACAAAATCTTGTGTCGGTTGTGTCGATCCTTGTGTCCAACCAAATGGACGACTTCTGCGAGCGTCTGGCCGCTGCCTTGCTCAACCTGTCCGAACAAACCGTCCGTCCGCAGGAAGCAGCGCTCAGTTTCAACGCATATAACCATCTGCGGCTAAACGATACCGCGTTTCAGCAGGATGTTTGCGAGCGGCTGCGGGATCTATTGATCAAGGAAACGCGGCTGCTTGAAACGGGCGGCAAATCGGAGCTGCAAGGCACCGATCAGGATTTGTCGCTGGTTACCTTCGAGGAAATGGAAAACAGGGTATTGCTCGGCAATATCAGCCAGACCCTTGAACTTCATATTTCTGAAATGCTGGGCGCGCTCAACCTGCGCATCGGCTGGCTTGTCGGCCAGGAAGAGATGGCTACTGCGCAAAATCCGTTCCGGCCACAGGTTTTTGTACAAGCGATCTACGACAGCTGGTGCAAGATCGATACAGTAGTCGAGTCGCATCGCGTGGTGTTGCGCTTGCTGGGGCCGGAATTGTTTTTGCCGCTGGCATCGATTCTGGAAGAATTGAATGGAGCCCTGGTCGAACGGACCATCCTTCCGGATTTAAGCGAAGCATATCGCTTGAAGAAAAACAAAAATAAAACCGCCGATAAAACCGCCGCGCCGCCCAAGGTAACGGTGGCGGAAGGCGATCAGTCGCGCTATAACAAGGTGCGCAACTGGTTGCTGTCGGCGAAAAAAGGGAAAAAGGAAAGCCGCGGCAGTGACCAGCGGGAGTCCAAAGCCGACGAGGACTTGAATATCCCCGACCTGTTTGCGCCTGGTGGAGAAGGTGATGGCATGCATCTCCACACGATCAGCGTGAAAGTCGGGCCGCGCCTGTTCGGTCATTTGACCAATTTGCAAAAGCAGCTCGATCAGCTCGAAGCCGGCGGCCAGTCGATCGACATACCGCAAAGCGCCACCACGCTGCGCAAGGTCAAGGACAATGTTCCGCCCGGTTCTCTGACGCGGATCGACGAAAACACGATCGAGTTGCTGGCAAAGATTTTCGATTATGTTTTTCTGGAACAGAGTATTCCGGAGGATATGAAACGACTGATAGGCCAGCTCCAGATACCGCTGCTAAAAGCGGCGCTGATCGACAAGAAATTCTTCATCAACGAAGATCATCCGGCCCGGCGCCTGATCGATACGCTGGCAAAGTCCAGCATGACCTGGGACCGGAACAAAGGACGTGACGACCCGCTGTACAAAATGATCGAACAAATCGTCGCGCGGGTGCAGAAAGAATTCGATCAGCAGATCGGGTTGTTTGCCGATGTGGTTTCCAATCTGGAATCTTTCCTGAAAGCGGAAGAAAAATCATCCGAAAGCGCGCTCGCCGAGCCGATTGCGGAAGCGCTGCGGCAAGAAAGAATGCGACATGCTCAAGAAGCTGCGGAGAACGATGTGGCGCTGCGCATTCAGACCGGCGAAGTAGCCGGCTTCGTCCAGACATTTCTCGAGAAGCAATGGACACGCATCCTGACGCTGGCGCACGGAGTCGAGGAGCAAAAGCCGGAAGTGCTGGCCAAGGCGCTCGCGGTGATGGACGACCTGATCTGGAGCGTCAAGCCCAAGAACAGCCCCGAGCAGCGCAAGGAGTTGATTTCCAAACTGCCGTCGATATTGGCGCTGGTCAACGCGTGGCTCAATGCGATCAAATGGGATGAGCCGGAGCGGGTAGTGTTTTTTTCGGCCTTGGCGGAACGCCATGCGGCGATCGTTCGCATTCAGTCCGAGCTGTCGCCGCGCAAGAAAGTTGAAACAGCGGTCAATATCGCCCAAAAGGCCAGCGAATACCGGATGAGCAGGAATTTGAGGCAGGATCGCGAAAAAATACGCGACCAGTTCACAGAAATGGTCGACAGTATTGAACAAGGCGACTGGGTGGATTTCGCGCGCAATAACGGCATCATGGCCAAATTCAGGCTGACCTGGATCAGCCCGCAGCGCAGCCGTTTTATTTTCACCAACCGGCAAGGCAACGATCCGTTCGCCTTCACGGCGGAAGAACTCGCACAAACGCTGCGCGCGCACAAGGCAAGCATCGTACCGATGGAGTCGGTCGTCAACCGCGCACTGGCTGCCGCGCTCGACGACGAGTAAGGCCCTGACGCCGGTTCTCTTTTTTAATATGTTGAGGACAGAGTAACTCGGCGCCTTCGCGCCTTATAAACTCTGTCCCGCAATTTTTTTAATCCTTCATCTTCAGGTCGACCTGGCGCGGCACACCGCTTGTGCCCGGAAATGCGGCAAAGGCGCTGCGTATCATGTACGGCATGACCGCCGCAAGTGCGCCATTGGTGCCTTCGCTGACGACAGTTACATCGTAGAGCC
>DASYKE010000044.1:0-14471 GCA_035995725.1 Burkholderiaceae bacterium
CGGGGTGGCAAGAGTGGTGGCGACCACTTGCCCGCCGTGCGTTGGCGGATTGGAATAATTGGTGCGGATTACCCGTTTCAATTGCGACAATACCCGCGCGGCTTCTTCGGCACTGACAGCGACGATGCTCAATGCGCCGACCCGTTCGCCATATAGCGAGAAAGATTTCGAGAAAGAATTCGACACGAACAGCGGCCCGCCGGCTTGGCCAAACATGCGTACCACCCTGCCGTCCTCTTCAATACCGTCACCGAAGCCCTGGTAAGCCATGTCGAGGAAAGGAATCAATCCGCGCCCGGTAACGACCTGGATGATTTCGGTCCATTGGGCCTCGGTCAGGTCGGCGCCGGTCGGATTGTGGCAGCAAGCGTGCAGCAGCACGATCGAACCGGCCGGCATCTTTTTCAGCGCGCCCAGCATGCCGTTAAAATTGACGCCGCGGGTTGCCGCGTCATAATACGGGTAGTTGTTAACGGTATATCCGGCGGACTCGAACAATGCACGATGGTTTTCCCAGCTCGGGTCGCTGATCCAGATTTGCGATTCCGGAGAAAAACGTTTCAGGAAATCGGCGCCCAGTTTCAGCGCGCCGGTGCCGCCCAGGGCTTGCACGGTGATTGCACGTTTTTCTTGAACAACTGCACTGTCGGCCCCAAATACCAGGTCTTGCACTGCCTTGTCATAGGCAGCCAGGCCGTCGATCGGCAGATAGGTACGGGGTGACACTTTTTCCATGAGCAACGCTTCCGCCTTGCGCACGCATTCGAGCAGAGGCACCTTGCCGTTGTCGTCATAATAGACGCCGACGCCCAGATTGATCTTATTCGGGTTCTTGTCTGCGTTAAATGCCTCGGTGACGCCAAGAATCGGGTCACGCGGGGCCATTTCAATGGCGGCGAACAGAGGGGCGGAAAAGGGTGCGTTCATCGTGATAACATCAAAAATTGGCTGCAAAAAAGCTTGTTTTGCAGCCGGGTTGTGGGCAGCGCCGGAGCAAAAAAAACCGGCGTCCATATGCAACTCGCTATTTTACCAAAGGTCCTAAGCAGATGGCTGAATTATCCCAAGTTGATAGCGCTATTGACGCATCAAAAATCATCACATTTCCCAATTCACCGTACCAGCTGTACCAGCCGTTCCCGCCCGCCGGTGATCAGCCGGGGGCGATTGCCAAGCTGGTCGAAGGAATCGAGGACGGCTTGTCGTACCAGACGCTGCTCGGTGTAACCGGTTCCGGCAAGACTTATACGATGGCCAACGTGATCGCCCGCATGGGACGGCCGGCGATTGTTTTTGCGCCGAACAAGACGCTGGCCGCGCAGCTGTACAGCGAATTCCGGGAGTTTTTCCCGAATAACGCGGTGGAATATTTCGTCAGCTATTACGACTACTACCAGCCGGAAGCCTACGTGCCGCAGCGCGACTTGTTCATCGAAAAGGATTCGTCGATCAACGAGCATATCGAGCAGATGCGCCTGTCGTGCACCAAGTCGCTGATGGAGCGGCGCGACGTGGTAATCGTGGCAACGGTATCGGCGATCTACGGTATCGGCAATCCGAACGAATATCACCAGATGATCCTGACGCTGCGCGCAAAGGACAAGATCAGCCAGCGCGACCTGATCGCGCGCCTGATCCAGATGCAATACACGCGCAACGAAATCGATTTCGGACGCGGCACGTTCCGGGTGCGCGGCGATACCGTCGATATCTTCCCGGCGGAGCATGCGGAACTGGCGATCCGCATCGAGATGTTCGATGACGAGATCGACAGCCTGCAACTGTTCGACCCGCTGACCGGCCGGGTGCGGCAGAAGATTCCGCGTTTTACCGTCTATCCGGGCTCGCATTACGTCACCCCGCGCGAGACCGTATTGCGCGCCATTGAAACCATCAAGGAAGAATTGCGCGAGCGCCTTGAATGGTTCCGCAAGGAAAACAAGCTGATCGAAGAACAGCGGCTGGAGCAGCGCACGCGTTTCGACCTGGAGATGATGCAGGAAATCGGCTTTACCAAGGGCATTGAAAACTATTCGCGCCACCTGAGCGGCGCCAAGGCGGGCGAACCGCCTCCCACCCTGGTCGACTATCTGCCGCCGGATGCGCTGATGTTCCTCGACGAGTCGCATGTATTGCTGGGACAGCTCAACGGCATGTACAACGGCGACCGCGCGCGTAAAACCAATCTGGTCGACTACGGTTTCCGGCTGCCGTCCGCGCTGGATAACCGGCCGCTGCGTTTCGATGAATTCGAGGGCAAGATGCGGCAGACCGTCTTCGTTTCCGCGACGCCCGCCGATTATGAAAACACGCATGCCGGGCAGGTGGCCGAGCAGGTGGTGCGCCCGACCGGCCTGGTCGATCCGGCCATCAGCGTGCGGCCTGCCAGCTCGCAGGTGGACGATCTGATGTCCGAGATTACCGATCGCGTGAAGAAGAACGAACGCGTGCTGGTCACGACGCTGACCAAGCGCATGGCTGAGCAGCTGACCGAATTCCTGAGCGACAACGGCATAAAAGTGCGCTACCTGCATAGCGATATCGATACCGTGGAGCGGGTCGAAATCATTCGCGATCTGCGGCTGGGCACGTTCGATGTGCTGGTCGGGATCAACCTGTTGCGCGAAGGCCTGGATATTCCGGAAGTGTCGCTGGTCGCGATCCTGGATGCGGACAAGGAGGGTTTTTTGCGCTCCGAGCGAAGCCTGATTCAAACCATCGGCCGTGCAGCGCGCAATCTCAACGGGACGGCCATCCTGTATGGCGACCGGGTGACCGATTCGATGCGGCGCGCGATCGGCGAAACGGAACGCCGCCGCACCAAGCAGGTTGCGTTCAACCTTGCCAATAACATTACGCCGATAGGCATTAAGAAGAATATCAAGGATCTGATCGACGGCGTCTACAACCCGCAGGAAGCGCGCGAAGAATTGCAGGCGGCGCAGGAGCATGCGAGATACGAAGCGATGAGCGAAAAGCAGGTGAGCAAGGAAATCAAGCGCCTGGAAAAGCTCATGCTCGACCATGCGAAGAACCTGGAGTTCGAAAAGGCGGCGCAAGTGCGCGACCAGTTGCGGATTTTAAAAGAGCAATTGTTTGGCGCACCGGGTTCGGATAACGTGGTGCCGATCCTGAGAGGCTGAGCGGCTGCCATTGGCTTGCCTTTGGCTGCCTTTAGCTTTTTTTTAATAGGCAGCGCTACAATTGGGTTTTCCCATTGCCGATCTGCCATGTCCCAGCCCATTCCCGCAAGCATTCTCGACCAGCTCGAATCGGCCGATCCATCCTGGCGCCCGATATTGCGAGCCGGGCTGGACGCGGTGGCACGCGCGGACCCCGCGTATTTGCCGGCGCTGGCGGCCGATACCTATCTGCCCACCAGAGGACGGCTGTTTGCGGCTTTTTCGCAGCCGCTGGATGCAGTACGTTATGTGCTGGTCGGGGAGGGGCCGTATCCGCGGCCGGAAAGCGCGACCGGCGTCTGCTTCATGGATGGCGCGGTCGGGACGCTGTGGTCGGACAAAGGGCTGTCCAAGCAGGTCAATCGTGCAACTTCATTGCGCAATTTCATGAAAATGCTGCTCGTGGCGGATCGGCAACTGTCGCTTGAGCAGACCTCCGGCGATGCGATAGCAGCCATCGCGGCGAATGCGCACGCACCCGGTTCGCGCTTCATCCAGACGCTCAATGAATTGCAGGCCAACCTGATCAGGCATGGATTTTTGCTGCTCAATGCCGCATTGGCCTTCCGTCCGCATGTGCCGCCGCTAAAGGAAGCAAAAGCATGGCAGCCGTTCCTGCAGACGGTGCTGGCCGCGCTGGCGGATCACGCCGATGCAAAAGGAAAATCGCCGCCCACGCTGGTGTTGTGGGGGAAAGTTGCAGAATTGCTCAGCGCATTGCCATCGAACGCGCGTTTTCCAAAGGCAATATCCGAACATCCGTACAATTTGTCTTTTATAGCCAGTCCGACCATGCAGGCATTGTTCGGACCGATGCACTTGCTGCAAAAGCAGGGGCGCTGAATTGAGCTGATAACCGAGCTGATAACTGAGTTGATTCTGCCCGGCAATCATTTTTCTGACGTGCGCAGCGCAGACCTTCCCGACAATATCCGGTTGCTGTAAAGCTTACGAGTCAAGGTAACTCTTACCATTCCGCCGCATGCCGGCAGTCCTCGTTGCTGCAGAGGCCGGTTTGAATCCGCGCGCTGGCGTTATCCGTTTTACCTGTCTTTACCTGTCCAAAGCGCTTGAATGTCCGATCTGCCAACTCCATCAAGTCATTCAATTGGTACAGACATTGCGTGATGCAGTAATACCGCAATTCGGAATATACCGGTGCATATTTGCATCTCATTGCCATGGCGATCGATCACGCAGACGCGCAGACAAATGCGCAGACAGACCCGCAGCGCAGAAGGCTGCTTGTCGCAACCATCGGCGCAGGCGGGGTCGGGGCGGTCGCGGCGGCCATACCTTTCGTGGCGAGCATGGCTCCCAGCGAGGCGGCCAAGGCGGCAGGCGCTCCGGTAGAAGTGGATGTCACCCAAGTGGCGCCGGGCAAGCTGGTTACCGTGGAATATCGCGGCAAACCGGTATGGGTGGTGCATCGTACCGATGAGATGCTCAAATTGCTCGGCAATCACGACCAGCAGTTGGCCGATCCGCAATCGGAGCAGCCGCAACAGCCGCCCTATGCAAAGAACCCCACCCGTTCGATCAAACCGCCATTCTTTATTGCGACGGGTGTCTGCACCCATCTGGGTTGCATTCCGCTCTATCGGCCGGAACCGGCTGCGCCCGATCTGGGGTCGGATTGGCCCGGCGGATTTTATTGCCCATGCCACGGCTCCAAGTTCGATCTGGCCGGCCGGGTAGTCAGGAATGTGCCGGCCCCGCTCAATCTGGAAGTTCCGCGGCACCAGTACCTGACCGAGACCCGGCTATTGATCGGTGAAGACGGCAAGCCCGCCTGATTATTGTCAAAAGCAGGCGCATAAGGCCGAATCGATACAAATCGGACATCATGCCAACGGAAATTTGGACGCAAGTTGGCATTTACTCCGGTAAATTTTTGCCAGTGCGGCTCGATATAAAACAGTGCAGTCAGGAAATTTCAGGTGACTCCGGCAAGTGCTGATTAGTTGTAAAATCACGCACGGACTAATACCTGACAAAATCACTCAACTTTGCTATACTTGGTCAAAATATCCGTGGATCCAGGATATTTGATAAAGCTCAATCGAGCTTGGTTTTTGGAGTCGAGATTACATGCGTTTGACCACAAAAGGCCGCTTTGCGGTAACTGCGATGATTGACTTGGCGTTGCGCCAGGACAAGGGTCCGGTGACGCTTGCCGGAATCAGTCAGCGGCAGGAGATCTCGTTATCTTACCTCGAACAGCTGTTCGGCAAATTGCGCCGCCATGAAATTGTCGAATCGGTACGTGGCCCCGGCGGTGGTTATAATCTGGCCCGCCGTGCCGAGGATGTCACCGTGGCCGACATCATTATCGCGGTGGATGAACCGATCGATGCGACCCAGTGCGGCGGCAAGGAAAACTGCCACGGCGGTGTCGACGAGGAGCGTGGCAGCCGCTGCATGACGCACGATCTGTGGGCCACGCTGAATGCGAAGATGGTCGACTATCTGGATTCGGTATCGCTGAAAGACCTGGTAGACCAGCAAAAGCACAAGAATGTTGAAAAAAACGTAGTCGTGATGCACCAGCAGGTGGTGCGTTGACTGGAATGGAGCTACAAGCATGAATGCACCTTTGGAAAAAAGCCTGATGGATACCATCAGGGCGCCGCATTTCCCGATCTACATGGATTATTCGGCCACCACGCCGATCGATCCGCGTGTGGCGGACAAGATGATTCCGTATCTGCGCGAGCAGTTCGGCAATCCTGCATCGCGCAGCCATATGTACGGCTGGACCGCCGAACAAGCGGTGGAAGAGGCGCGCGGGCATGTAGCCGCGCTGGTCAATGCCGATCCGCGCGAGATCGTCTGGACTTCCGGCGCAACCGAGGGCAACAATCTTGCGCTCAAGGGTGCTGCGCAGTTCTACAAGACCAAGGGCAAGCACATCATCACGGTCAAGACCGAGCACAAGGCCGTACTGGACACCGTGCGCGAACTGGAGCGCCAGGGTTTCGACGCAACCTATCTGCAGCCGCAGGACAATGGATTGATCACGATCGAGCAGTTGGCCGAAGCGATCCGTCCCGATACGATCCTGGTATCCGTGATGCTGGTCAACAATGAAATCGGCGTGATCCAGCCGATCGACGAGATCGGCGAACTGTGCCGCAAAAAAGGCATAATTTTCCATTGCGATGCAGCCCAGGCAACCGGCAAGGTGCATATCGATCTGGAAAAAACCAAGGTCGACCTGATGACTTTTACCGCGCACAAGACGTACGGACCGAAGGGGATCGGCGCATTGTATGTGCGGCGCAAACCGCGGGTGCGGATCGAAGCGCAGATGCACGGCGGCGGCCACGAGCGCGGCTTGCGTTCGGGCACATTGCCGACGCACCAGATCGTCGGCATGGGCGAAGCGTATCGCATCGCCAAGGAAGAAATGGATAGCGAAATGGGCCGCATCAGGGCATTGCGCGACCGGCTGGCAAAAGGCCTGCAGGAGATCGAAGAAGTCTATATCAACGGCGATATGGCGCATCGCGTGCCGCACAACCTGAATGTCAGCTTCAACTACGTCGAAGGCGAATCGCTGATCATGGCGATCAAGGATCTGGCGGTATCGTCGGGATCGGCTTGTACGTCGGCCAGTCTGGAACCGTCTTATGTATTGCGCGCGCTTGGGCGCAGCGATGAATTGGCGCACAGTTCGATCCGCTTTACCTTCGGCCGCTTTACCACTGAAGAAGACATCGACTTCACCATCAAGCTGATCAAGCAAAAGGTGGCGAAGTTGCGCGAGCTGTCCCCGTTGTGGGATATGTATAAAGAGGGAATCGACATCAGCTCGATCCAGTGGGCCGCACATTGATTAATTTCCTCTTCCTTGCGGGAGGGGCCCGGTTGAGGGAACTCATCACATAGTTTCTAGGAGCATCAAAATGGCATATTCAGACAAAGTTCTCGATCATTACGAAAATCCGCGCAATGTCGGCGCGTTCGAAAAAGGCGACGATACCGTCGGTACCGGCATGGTCGGTGCGCCAGCCTGTGGTGACGTGATGAAATTGCAGATCAAGGTCGGCGCCGGCGGCGTAATCGAAGATGCCAAGTTCAAGACGTATGGCTGCGGTTCCGCAATTGCATCGTCGTCACTGGTAACCGAATGGGTCAAGGGCAAGACCCTGGATCAGGCAATGTCGATCAAGAACACGCAAATCGCGGAAGAACTTGCATTGCCGCCGGTGAAAATTCATTGCTCGATTCTGGCCGAAGATGCGATCAAGGCTGCCGTGCAGGATTACAAAGCCAAGCACGGCGTTGAAACCAAGGAAGCGGCATAAAGCCGTAAACAACGTTCTCTTCCCTGCAAGGGGAAAGAGCGGAGAAAGAAACATGGCGATCACATTGACTGAAAAAGCGGCGAAACATATCAACCGCTACCTCGAGAGGCGCGGCAAAGGCATCGGCCTGCGCTTCGGCGTGCGCACCACCGGCTGCTCGGGGCTGGCGTACAAGCTGGAATATGTGGACGACAGCGCGACCGAAGACAGTGTGTTCGAATCGCACGGCGTGAAGGTATTCGTCGATCCGAAAAGCCTGCCGTATATCGACGGCACCGAGCTCGATTTCGCGCGCGAAGGGTTGAACGAGGGCTTCAGATTCAACAATCCGAACGTGAAGGACGAGTGCGGCTGCGGGGAAAGTTTCCGTATCTGACGCATTTCCCTCCCCTTGAAGGGGGAGAAATTCCAGACAAGTCTGCTCTGACCGAGCCTGTTGCAGTACGGACAGGCTTTTGTTTTAAATGATTATGCAAAACCACTTCGAACTTTTTCATTTGCCGCAACGCTTTGCCATCGATACGGCGGCGCTGGATGCGGCTTATCACGAGGTGCAGAACCAGGTTCATCCCGACAAGTTCGCCAATGCCACCGATGCCGAAAAGCGGGTTGCGATGCAATGGGCCACTCGCGCCAATGAAGCCTACCGCACGCTGAAGAGCTCGTTCAAACGCGCCGCTTATCTGTGTGAACTGAATGGCGTCGACTTGCAAATCGAATCCAATACCGCGATGCCGCGCGCGTTCCTGATGCAACAGATGGAATGGCGCGAAGCGCTGGACGATGCGAAAGCGGCGAAGGACGTCGGCGCGCTGGAAAAACTCGACGGTCAATTGCGCATTGCACGCAACGAAGAAGTTGCGCAGATAGGCAAGCTGCTGGATGCGAACGATTTTACCCAGGCGGCGCAAGGAGTGCGGCAATTGATGTTCCTGGAAAAATTCGGCGAAGAAATTGCGCATATCTTTGAATTGACTGACTCGTAGACAGACTCGTAAATCGATATAAATGGCTCTTCTCCAAATCTCCGAACCGGGCATGTCCACCGCGCCGCACCAGCATCGGCTGGCGGTCGGCATCGACCTGGGCACCACCAACTCGCTGGTTGCAACCGTGCGCAACAGCATCCCGGAAGTGTTGAATGACGAAGAAGGGCGGCCGCTGCTGCCGTCCATCGTGCGTTATCTGCCGAACGGCCACGCCCATATCGGCTACAAGGCGCAAGCCGCCCAGACCACCGACCCCAGGAACACCATCGTGTCGGTCAAGCGTTTCATGGGACGCGGTCTGAAAGACGTCGCTTATGTCGAGAACCTGCCATACGACTTTCTCGATACGCCGGGAATGGTGCAACTGAAAACCGCTGCCGGCGTAAAAAGCCCGGTTGAAATATCGGCGGAAATCCTGGCCACGCTGCGGCAGCGCGCGGAAGACGCGCTTGGCGATGAACTGGTCGGCGCGGTGGTTACCGTTCCGGCCTACTTCGACGATGCGCAGCGGCAGGCAACCAAGGACGCCGCCACGCTGGCCGGGTTGAATGTGCTGCGCTTGTTGAATGAGCCGACTGCCGCGGCGATTGCCTACGGCCTGGATAACTCGTCGGAAGGCATTTTCGCAGTGTACGACCTGGGCGGCGGCACCTTCGACATTTCGATCCTGAAGCTGACCAAAGGCGTATTTGAAGTGTTGTCCACCGGCGGCGATTCCGCGCTGGGCGGCGACGATTTCGATCATCGCATGTTGTGCTGGATGATCGAACAGGCCAAGCTGGCACCCTTGTCGGATGAAGACATCCGCGTGCTGATGGTCAAGGCGCGCGAAGCAAAGGAGTTTCTGTCGTCCAACGCGGAAACCCATATCGACGCCGCGTTGAGTTCCGGCGAAGAAGTGCACCTGACCTTGACTGCGGCGGTTTTGGTAGAGATTACCCAGCACCTGGTCGCCAAGACGATTGGCCCGACCAGGCGAGCGTTGCGAGACGCCGGTTTGACGGTCGATGACGTGGACGGCGTGGTGCTGGTCGGCGGTGCGACGCGCATGCCGCATGTGCGCAAGGCGGTCGGTGAATTTTTTCAGACCACGCCGCTGGCCAATATCGATCCGGACAAGGTGGTCGCATTGGGCGCGGCGATTCAGGCAAATCTGCTCGCGGGCAATCGCGCGGCGGGAGACGACTGGCTGCTGCTCGATGTGATCCCGCTGTCGCTCGGTATCGAAACAATGGGCGGCCTGGTGGAAAAGGTCATCCCGCGCAATTCGACCATTCCATCCGCCCGCGCGCAGGAATTCACCACCTTCAAGGACGGCCAGACCGCGATGGCGATCCATGTAGTCCAGGGCGAACGGGAACTGGTAAGCGATTGCCGTTCTCTCGCCAGGTTCGAGTTGCGCGGCATTCCGCCGATGAGCGCCGGCGCGGCGCGTATTCGCGTGACTTATCAGGTCGATGCGGACGGATTGCTGTCGGTCTCGGCGCGTGAACTGAAATCAGGCGCGGAAGCATCGATCACGGTCAAGCCGTCGTATGGCCTGGCCGACGATGAAATCGCAAAGATGTTGCAGGATTCCTTCAAGTCGGCCGATGTCGACATGAAACTGCGCGCATTGAGGGAAGAGCAGGTCGAAGCCGAGCGTATCGTGCTGGCGACGCAATCGGCGCTGGACGCGGACGGCCATTTATTGTCGGATGCGGAGCGGCAGGACGTGGTTGCACTGATGGACGCCGTGCGCGAGCAGGCAAAGAGCGATGACCACAATCCGATTAAAGCGGCGGTCGAAGCGCTGGCACAGGGTACGGAAGAATTTGCCGCGCGGCGGATGGACCGCAGCGTGCGCACTGCGCTGGCCGGCAAGAGACTGGATGAAATATGACCGTTCGATATCCGATGACCTGATTTGGATAACTCGAATCAGCTGCCAGCATTTAATATAAAAATCGATTCGTGCCGAGGTGTCGCAGCACGAATGCCCCGATGAAATCATGCGCACGCGTCTCGATACCTCGATGCGTGCCTTATAAGGAAGTTGACGTGCCCCAGATCGTTGTGCTGCCCCATCCTACCTTGTGCCCCGAGGGTACCGTAATCGATGCGCCCGCCGGCCAGTCGCTGTGCAACGTGCTGCTCGAGCATGATGTCGAGATCGAGCATGCCTGTGAAAAATCCTGCGCCTGCACCACTTGCCACGTCGTGGTGCGCGAGGGGTTCGGATCGCTTAACGAGCCGCAGGAAAAAGAAGAGGATTTGCTCGACATGGCATGGGGTCTCGAAGCGAATTCCCGCTTGTCGTGCCAGGCTATCGTGGGCGACAAGGACCTGGTTGTCGAGATTCCGAAATACACGATCAATCACGCCCGCGAAAATAATTAATCGAATATCGCCAAGGAGAGCCACTGATGAAATGGACCGATACGATTCGCATCGCCGAAGATCTGTACGAAAAATTCCCGGATATCGATCCCTCGACGATACGCTTTACCGACTTGCACAACTGGGTTTGCCAGCTGGAGGGTTTTGACGACGATTCCAGGCGGGGCGGGGAGAAAGTCCTGGAAGCGATCCAGATGGCATGGATCGAAGAGGCGAAATAGAAAGGTGTAAAAAAAGATGTAAAAAAAGGCGGCACTATTGCCGCCTTTTTATTTCCGAAGCCGGGCTTCGTATTGAAGCGGTAGTCAGCCTTGGGATGTCAAATATCCATTGACCACCTTGATGCGATCGCCGATAGCCCAATGCGGTTGCGAATTATATGGGAAGGTGCGAATCCTGCCGTCTTCCATGCGCACGCGCACCTGATAAGCTGTCGCGGTGTGTGTGCGTTTCTCGACTTCATTGCCCGCAAAACCGCCGCCGATCGCACCGGCCACTGTTGCCAGTGCCTTGCCGTTGCCGTGGCCGACCTGGTTTCCGAGCACGCCGCCGAGCACAGCGCCTGCTATTCCGCCAACGCCGCTGGGTTGTGCCTGTTGCTGAACTACCTGCACCGCTTCGACTCTGCCGCAGTTGTCGCAGATCTGCGGCGCCTGGGCGACGGCCGGACGTTCGATGTATTGACCAGCCCCGGGTTCATTGTACTGAGCGACCGCAGGTTCGCTGTACCGGGCTGTGCGCGGCTGCGATTCCGCAGCTTTTGCAACACGGGGCGCAGTTGCCTTGTGATGGTGCGTTGCCGGAGCGGCAGCAGATTTTGCCGGCGGATTGACCACGTCGTCAGCCGCCGCCTTGGCGTCTGCCGGAGCAGCCGGAGTCACCACTGCCGGTTCTGGTGCTGTTGTTGCCACGGTTACCGGTGCAGGCATAGTCGCGGTCGGCGCTACCGAGCTGTGAGAGGTGGGCAGCACACCGGTGATCGCCGCAACGCCTACCAGGCTGACCAGCATGACCGAGACCGACGCCGCTGCTACCAGCGGATGAATCCGACTAGAACTTTTGTTGATTTCCATTGTTTTCTCCGCTAAACGGGTTGTCGAGTGTACGAACAAATTATCGGAGCTAAATCACTTCAAAGTTACTGTTTTAATGTGTCAGATGTAAGTTTTTGTAACTGGGCAATGGCATTTCAATATGCCTCCCTAAACGCGAGCAGAAATAAAACAGGGCTGCACAAAGCAGCCCTGTTTTATTTCTCTAAGGAAAGATAACCCCGTCATTCTTCCCGGCGCAAATGCGGAAACAGGATTACATCGCGAATGTTGGGCGAGTCGGTAATCAGCATCATCAGGCGATCGATGCCGATGCCGCAACCGCCGGCCGGCGGCATCCCATACTCGAGCGCGCGAATGTAATCGGCATCGTAATACATCGCTTCTTCATCGCCCGCATCCTTGGCCGCCACCTGCGCCTGGAAGCGCGCGGCTTGATCTTCCGCGTCATTGAGCTCGGAGAAACCGTTGGCGATTTCACGGCCGGTAATAAAGAGTTCGAAGCGCTCCGTGATGCCGGGCACAGTATCCGAGGCGCGCGCCAGCGGCGACACTTCAACCGGATAATCGACGATGTATGTCGGCTCCCACAATTGCGCTTCCGCGGTCTCCTCGAACAGTGCCAGCTGCAGTGCGCCCAGGCCGGCAGTCGCAAATGGTTTCACGCCGAATTTTTTCAGTTCCGCCTTGATAAAGTCCGCGTCGTGCAATTGCTGGTCCGTATAGTGCGGTGCGTGTTGTTTGATTGCCTGCACAATCGTCATCCGATGAAACGGTTTGCCCAGATCGAGTTCCCTGCCCTGATAGGTCAGCGACGCAGTGCCGTGCGCATCGATCGCCGCTTGCCGGATCACCGCTTCGGTGAAATCCATCAGCCATTGATAATCGACGTAGGCCGCATAGAATTCCATCATCGTGAATTCCGGATTGTGGCGCGGCGACACGCCTTCGTTGCGGAAGTTGCGATTGACTTCGAATACACGGTCGAAACCGCCGACCACCAGCCGCTTCAAATACAGCTCGGGTGCGATGCGCAGGAACATCTCCATGTCGAGCGCATTGTGATGCGTGATGAAAGGCTTGGCCGCCGCGCCGCCGGGGATGGCGTGCAGCATCGGCGTTTCGACTTCCATGAAGTCATGCTCGGACATGAAGCGGCGGATCGACGACATTGCCGCGGTACGCGCCTTGAATGTGCGGCGCGTCTCTTCATTCATGATCAGGTCGACGTAACGCTGGCGGTACTTCATTTCCTGATTGGACAAGCCGTGGAACTTGTCCGGCAAAGGACGCAAGGACTTTGTCAGCAAACGCAGCTTCGTGACCTTGACAGTCAGTTCATCGGTCTTGGTCTTGAACAAAACTCCTTCGATGCCCAGGATATCGCCCAGATCATAGTGCCGGAAGGCTTCCATTTCCGCCTCACCCGTCTTGTCGGCAGTGACGTACAGCTGGATGCGGCCGTCGGCCTTGCTGCCCGACGCGTCCTGCAAGGTGGCGAAGGCCGCTTTTTTTCCTGCTTCGCGTTTCAGCATCATGCGGCCGGCGACGGCTACATCGACTGCAAGCTGCTCCAGCTCTTCACGGCTCATTGCACCATATTGCGCCTGCAGGTCAGCCGCCTTGTGCCGGGGCCGAAAATCGTTCGGAAAGGCGACACCCTGCTGGCGCAGCGCGGCCAGCTTGGAACGCCGCTCGACGATGACCGAGCTTTCGTCTTTTTCTTTTTGCAAATCGTCGTATTCGTCGGTCATCAACTTAAACCCCTTGTTTGAGAGACGCTGCGATGAAGTCGTCCAGATCACCGTCCAGCACAGCCTTGGTATTGCCCGTTTCGAAATTGGTCCGCAGATCCTTGATCCGCGACTGATCCAGCACATACGAGCGGATCTGGTGGCCCCAGCCGACGTCGGTCTTGGAGTCTTCCAGTTTTTGCTGCTCGCTCATGCGCTTGCGCAGTTCCGCTTCGTACAGGCGCGATTTCAGCATTTCCCATGCTTCTGCCCGATTGCGGTGCTGGCTGCGGTCGTTCTGGCACTGCACCACAATGCCGCTGGGAATATGCGTCAAACGCACGGCGGAATCGGTTTTATTGATGTGCTGGCCGCCGGCGCCGGAAGCGCGATAGGTATCGACGCGCACGTCCGCCGGGTTGATGTCGATATCGATCGACTCGTCCACTTCCGGGTATACGAACAGGCTGGAGAACGACGTGTGGCGCCCGTTGGCCGAATCGAACGGCGACTTGCGCACCAGCCGATGCACACCGGTTTCGGTGCGCAAAAAGCCGTATGCATGATCGCCTTCGACCTTGATGGTCGCAGTCTTGATGCCGGCTACCTCACCGTCCGATTGTTCCAGAATCTCGGCCTTGAAACCTTTGCGCTCGCAATAGCGCAAGTATTGCCGCAGCAGCATCGACGCCCAATCCTGCGCCTCGGTGCCGCCGGCGCCGGCCTGGATGTCGATGAAGCAATTGTTCGGGTCCATCGGATTGGAAAACATCCGGCGAAATTCCATGCCCTCGACCAGTTTTTCCAGCTGGTGCGCATCCTGTTC
>DASYKE010000045.1:0-11544 GCA_035995725.1 Burkholderiaceae bacterium
TGGTCAACCCATTGGTCCCCACGCCGGGCTTGGTCAGTCGCCAAGTCCAAATTCGGTTAAGCGATAGGCAGTTTGGTAATGCTCGTCATTGGCTGCTTGCCTCCACCAGCCTTTTATTTTGCTCATTGGAATTTACCAAAATTAACGTTTAGCGCTCTTTTCCCGGACTCCGATCATGCCAAATTTGAGCAGCGATTCGCTTTTTTGAAGTCCACCGGCATGGATGGCCAATCCAAGACTTGTGATTATGCCTTGATTTAGATCAACGTGACATTCCTTTTGGCAATCATGTACTTAGGTAACGCCAAGCATGGTTATCCACAGTATTGTCCACTGTAAATGTGGGTAATTCAGTTGCATTTTGACTTGCTGCATGAACACAACAGATCAGCATATAGTTTCCTTAAATAAACACCATGGCTTGAAAAAAACTAAAAATTAGGTATATAGTGGATAATGTAAAATTGCCAATGGGAAACTCAATTGATTTCGGAGCAAATTAAAGCTGCGACGTCAATACCGACTTATGAATAAGGGAGAATAAAAATGAGTGCAGCCGAGATCGGCACGTTTGCGTGGCAATTTGCCACCACCTTATTGCTTTGCGTCGGGTGGTTGATTCTTCGAAAGGCGCTACCCGGTCTACGCATGAGAATAGGTGTGTCCTTTTCCTACTGCATTGCTGCTGCCCTTGCGCTGATTGCTTTCCTGGCACGTGACGGCGGCCCAACGCTATATGGCTTTGGCGCAAGTCTTCTTGTGATTGCCGTTCTTTATATAAGGTGGAGGCGTTCCCTGAAGAAACATAGTATGGACGCCAATACCATAATAGGTTACGACACCAACATTATTTTTTAAACAACCCTTTTGTAACAAGATTTTATTTTCTTGCATCCGATCGACATCCCGGATGCCGGGATCCCGCTGCGTTTTCATTAAAGCATCGCCCGCATAGTTCGCGGGCTTTTTTATGCCCGTTAAACCTTGGCTGTTGTGAAATTCTAAACATTTCACAACAGCTATTGTCAGCCCACCTTTATCCGCTTTCCAATTATCGGTTTTGACGGCAATCAAGGGCTTGTGCCACGAACAGGCGATAATCGTCAACAGGGCCATCCGCTTGAAAATCCCGTATTCCTGTTTCTCTTGTCCTCTCGTTCTTTTCTGTCATGCAATAAGTGGAATGCCCATTCGTTAACTTTTCAAGCCACCGTATTGTTCGCAGCCGTGCCAGATCTGTGCGAAGAAGAAGCCAAAGCACCGGAATGCGGCCGATTGGGAGTTGAAGTCGATCGAAAGGAAAAGCCTAATATATGAGGAACAGCGTCTGGCTCATCTTTGGCACTGCTTGTTGTTGTGCCACTCTTGCATCTTGGGCCTGGGCGCAGAAACCACTGAGTTTCAAAGCAACTTCTTCTTATATTCAGCCTCTGCCGGAGGGGGAAGCTGAAAGTTTTTCTTCATCGGCCAGCAGTCTTTCCGCTGATTTTTCCCGCAGCAGCCATCGGTGGCTTTCAGACTTGCAAAGAGCTGGATTCATCGACCGCTCTTTGCCGCGACCTTATCGTGTTGCGGTGCCACTCATGTCGTTCGGCGACACAGGACCGAAGGTAAAGCTGACTTATGCGCGAAACATGCCGGGCAATCCGGGAACAAAAGGCATAATATTATTTATTACCATGGAAATACCTTGAACGACATGCAGCTGCCGCAATAATGCAGCGCTGACCCGCCCGTCGTGCACTGCTGCGTGAACATGAAAATGCACCGGTAATCCGCATGCGGCGCACACTCCGACGACATTTGAATGTTCGATCCTTTCCGATATTGTCAGGCGACGTCCCAGACAAAAGCGATTCCTTTTTCATGACTGCAGGTGTCCCCATCGAAAGGTGACCACAAGGAATGTGACCGGCGTCGGCGTTGGCCTTGCATTTCCTTCGTAAGACCTGGCAATTCCGAACAGCGCCATCGGGTCGCAACCAGCGCTCGTCGTACAGCAGTACATGGGGCAGCATACGGTTGACACGACGATGCAATACATAAACCATTTAATTTCCATCAGGAAAATTAAAGCAATCAAAACATCCTTTGTGCGATATCAATCATTGCATTGTGCAATGCAGCATAATTAATGCTTTACGAATTCTTTTCTTCCTCAGTAGAAATTTCACTCAAGTTCGCGATAGATATTCTGTGGCCCGTCATTTATGACCGCTATAGCGTATGTAAATGCGCGAATCTAGCAATAATCTGTTTCCTTTCAGGAATTTTTACCCTTGGAAAAAGTATTTACCAAGTATAAAAATTTGTATTCATAACACAAGTTCAGATGTCCGCAAGTGGTACATTACGCACACGCTATTTACCTTGATTAAATCAGTAGCGTGAATGCCTTATCGGCATCTGTAGCTGCTTCATGCAAACGGTCACAGAAGGTCTGAAACGATGGCACAATGGAAGTTTACTGCGGAATATTATTGCGCGAGGTTTCTTTTATGCAACTTATTTGTTGGCAATGCACATATCACAACAGATCAAAGTGATGCTACCAACAAGACAGCGTCACATTGAGCCCAGGCAACATTTCTTGAATGATGTTTGGCTCTTGGGAAACACTTTTTATTTTCTGACTAAATAGTTGACGCGAGAACCCATCGTACATTAAGGATTTTTATGTCGTTCCCTGATGCCAATAATGTCACGCCAATCGAGAAGGATGGGCTCGATAAGCGGTTATTGAACGCGGTCTTTAGATCGAGCATCGATCCGATAATATTGTCGCGCGCCGACGGCTATGTTGTCGCAGCAAATTTTGCCGCATGCCAACTGTTCAAGGCATCTGAATCGGTGCTGATGTCGACAGGTCGTTGGGGGTTGATCGACACTTCGGACAGCCGGTTTTTCAAACTGCTGGACGACAGAAAGGATACCGGATCGGGTCGCATGGAATTACGGATGAGGCGACCGGACGATTCGGTATTTTCCGCCGATGTATCTACCGCCGTCCTTTTCAAGGAAAAAGAAGTCGAATATTGCAGCTGGACTATTCGGGATGTTTCACCACGGCTGGAATCGACACGCCCAATCGCCGACCATGAGCAGGGCAAAATTTTTGCCCTGAACGCCGCGCAAATCGGCGACTGGGAATTGAATATTCCCGAGAATTCCTATCGCCGCTCCCTTCTGCACGATCTCTATTTCGGTTATACGGAACCTGCCAAAGAGTGGGACTACGATATCTTTCTGTCGCATGTCCACCCGGACGACAGAGCAAGAGTAGACCAGAACTACAGGAAGTCGCTGGCAGGCAGACCGCTGTACGAAGACGAATTTCGGGTTATCTGGCCGGATGGATCCGTGCATTGGTTATGGTTGAAAGCGCGCTTTAATTTTGACGGCGCAGGCAAAGCAGTCCGGGTGCTGGGCATCGTTTGCGAGATTACCGAGCGCCGACTCGCCGAACAGACAATGGCGCTGTATCTGCGCGTACTCGAATGTACCCACAACGGGATCATGATAGCGGATGCAACCTCCCCTAATCTGCCCTTGATCTATGTAAACCCCGAATTCGAAAAAATAACCGGTTATCCGGCGCGCGATGTACTCGGAAAAAATGCGCGATTTCTGAACAGAAACGATCTGGATCAGGAGGGGATATATGCAATTCGTGCCGCCGTGCAGGAACAGCGCGAAGTAAAAACGGAACTCAGGAATTACAAGGCCGACGGTTCCCTTTTCTGGAACGAATTACATCTATCTCCGGTACGCAATTCATTCGGATCCGTGACGCATTTCGTCGGCATTCTGAATGACATTACCCAGCGCAAAAAACATGAAGAAGAATTGACATTCAACGCAAGCCACGACGTATTGACCGGTTTACCCAATCGCGCGCTATTCAATGACCGACTGAAGCAAGCCGTCGCAAGAGCGCCCAGACATGATAAAAAGCTGGCCGTGATTTATCTGGACGTCGACCGCTTCAAGTCGTTCAACGACACGTTAGGCCATCATGGAGGCGATCTGATTCTCAAGACCGTGGCCGAAAAGCTTGTCTCTTGCAAAAGAGAGGGCGATACGGTAGCGCGTCTGGCCGGCGATGAATTCGCGGTCATTTGCCTTGACATGGGCTCAAAAGAAGATGTGATAGCAATCGTGAATCGGATCGTCGATTGTTTGCGCGAGCCGCTGGACATCAATGGGAAGACAGTACTGGCAACTGCAAGCATCGGCATTTCGCTGTTCCCGGACGACGGCGCGGCAGCCGGAGAACTGCTGATAAAAGCCGATCTGGCGATGTATGCGTCGAAAGAACGCGGCCGCAACCATTTCCAGTTCTTTACCGCGAGCATGGATTTCGACGTGCAAGACCGGATGAATCTGGAGCACGATTTGCGGCATGCAATGGCATCGGATGAATTATCCCTGGTTTATCAGCCGCAGATCGAATTTGGAACGGGAAAACTGATCGGCATCGAGGTATTTGTCCGCTGGCTTCATCCGAAACTGGGACCGATTGCGCCATCGCGCTTTATCGTCGCGGCCGAAGAAAACGGTTTCATCGGGGAACTGGGGGAATGGATTTTACGCAAGGCATGCGCGCAAAACATGGAATGGATAAGAGCCGGAATGCCGGCGGTGCCGATTGCCGTAAATATCTCCACGCTGCAATTCCAGCAGTCGAATTTTTCGGATTTGATCAGTCAGATCCTCGATGACACCGGCCTGGACCCGAAGTATCTGGAAATTGAGTTGACCGAAAGCGCCATCATGCAATGCACGGACTTTGGCGCCGATACGCTAAGAGCGCTCAAGCGCAAGGGCTTGCGGCTGTGCATAGATGATTTCGGGACCGGTTACTCCAGCCTCAGTTATTTGGCAAAATTCCCGTTTCACCGCCTGAAAATAGACCAGTCTCTGGTGGAAAAACTGGAAAAAAGTCCGCACGCCGCCTCGATGACCAAGGCGATCATCCGGATGGGGAAAAGCCTGGGACTGCGGATCATTGCCGAGGGAGTGGAGAAGACCGAACAGGCTACTTTTCTCAAAAGACTGGGCTGTCAGGATGCCCAGGGTTATTTATTCAGCAAACCGTTGGCTGCGGCAGCACTGTGGGACCTGTTAGTCAGCAAGGAATACGAAACCCTCGATTTCTAGACGCAACAAATCACGCGACGATTCGCGGATGCGCCGCCAGGCCGTCACCAATATCCCGCGGAGATCGTCAATTGCCGCGTTGACTGGCCCAAACCGACCCCATATCAGACATGCGATTCAATAATCGTGCAGAAGATTTTCATCAGCCCATTCGACAGCCAAAGCGATGACAGCCAATCGGCCACGGCAGCAAGCGCCGGACCGCATCGAGTGAAGGCATTGCCGCTAAATTACGGATGCAAAAAATTCATGCGGAACATGCAGAAATTCCGTTTGCGACGATATTCGTGGCAGGTAATAATGAAACTTCCGCAGAAGCAGAAGAGAACATGCCTACTACCGACACCCAAGCCCGAATCGCCCACTCGCCGATCGTAACCGCCTTCGCCGGATTGCTGGCGCTGGCAGTGGCGATGGGCATCGGGCGATTCGCATTTACGCCGGTGCTTCCGATGATGCTGGAAGACGTCGGTCTGTCGATCGCGCAAGGCGGGCTGCTTGCGTCCGCCAATTACGCAGGTTATCTGATCGGCGCCATCAGCGCGACCCTGATCCGTATCCGGCCGGCGATCGCAATTCGTGCCGGACTGATGATCATTGCCATCACCACGCTGGCGATGGGACTGCATTTTCCTTTCGCGGGATGGCTTGTGATGCGGCTGCTTGCCGGTATTGCGAGCGCATGGGTGCTGATCTCGATATCCACCTGGTCACTGGAAACGCTGGCCAAATATCAGCGGCCGGTATTGAGCAGCGTTGTCTTCGCCGGCGTCGGCGTCGGTATCGCCATTGCCGGCCTGACCTGCATCGCTTTATCGAATCGCGGCGCGACTTCATCGCAGGCGTGGGTGACGCTGGGTTTGCTGTCGGCTGCGGCGACCGCCTTCATCTGGCCTTTGTTTTATCGACAGGACGAGTCACCGGGCAATAATCAGACGGACATACCGACAAAGCATCGCTGGAACGCGGAGTCGATTCGCCTGGTTGTCTGTTACGGGATATTCGGCTTCGGCTATATCATCCCGGCCACGTTTCTCCCGGTGATGGCCAAGCATGCATTGCGCGATCCCGCACTCTTCGGCTGGTCGTGGCCTGTATTCGGTTTAGCGGCCGCCATCTCTACGCTCGCTGTCGCGCCGTTGAGCCGGTATGTGAGCAGTCGTCATCTGTGGATCGCAGGTCATGTGATTCTGGCGCTGGGCGTTGCATTGCCGGCGGTGCGGTCAAACCCGGCAACCGTTTTCGTGGCAGCGCTCTTTGTCGGCGGAACCTTCATGGTGATCACGCTCGGCGCAATGCAGGAAGCAAAACGCGTCGCCGGACGCGACGCGACGGTTCTCATCGCTGCGATGACGTCGTCCTTTGCGGCGGGACAGATAGCCGGACCGCTGAGCATCACATATGGCCTGGGACGCGACGGCGGCTTCTCGACCGCATTACTGATTGCCGCTGCGCTGCTGCTGGTCGGCGCCTTCGCGCTGTCGGGCAGGTCTGCGTCGTCGCAGCCTGCGGCCGGCTAGCGATGGCCGGCCAACAGAAAGTATCTCAGCCCCATCACTCCGCCCCGTCAAACTGCATCGAATCAGAAAGGAGCAGCCCAATGAACAGCAAGCAAACCAACCTCCAAAATTGCATGCCTGGACAGGAGCGAATGCCGTCCATGAAAATGGAAGACATGAACGCCGAACAAAAAGCAGCCGCTCAGGAATTGATATCCGGACCGCGCGGCGCGGTGTTCGGGCCGTTCATCCCGCTGATGCGCAGTCCTGAATTGATGAATCGCCTGCAGAAAGTGGGCGAGTACCTGCGCTATCAAAGCGCGCTGGAGGCCAGACTGAATGAATTCGTCATGCTGATCGTCTCCCGCCACTGGACCCAGCAATTCGAATGGTGCATGCACTATCCGTTGGCAATCAAGGCAGGAATCAAGCCCGAGATCCTGGATGCGCTTGCGGATGGCCGTCGCCCCAATGGTATGGCAGAAGATGAGGAAACCGCCTACGATCTGTGCGATGAACTGTTTCGCACGCACGGCGTATCCGACGCGACCTATGAACGAGCGATCAAAAAATTCGGCGAGCGCGGGGTGGTCGACATGATCGGACTGGCTGGTTATTTTACGACCGTGTCGATGATAATGAACGTGGCGCGCACGCCGCCGCAAGCGAGTACTGCCACCACGCCGCTTGCGCCATTTCCGAGGTAAAGCGGCAACGCAATATGAACCTTCCGGCGGCGGTATTTTTACCGTCTGATTGACCTGCGGCGGGCAGGAGCGCTCGTTCCCGCCACCGGCCCAAACCGGGCGTCCGGCGCGTTATGCGCAGCCCGGCGCCAACTTCTCTCTGATACCATATTGCCCCAAACTGGGAAAATACAACGATTGCGGATGACTACATGCCGGCGGATAGCGGAACAAGCCCATGAAGTTGCTCAAAATCCAGGTTTGAGATTGCCATCGGCAATACAACGCAGGCATGAAAGGAATTCTCTTGCGCTTTCCTGATCAACAAAACAGAAAAGCCGATAATACTGATTCCAGATCCACCATTTTAGATATAGGAAAGCATTAATGAAATCGATCAAGTACCGTTTGAAATTTGCACTTTTTATGGCACCCCTGCTCTGCATGCTCATCGCGCCGGGCGTTCACGCGCAGGCGTGGCCGACCAAGCAGCCGATTCGCATCGTCTCGCCCTATGCCCCCGGGGGAGCCACAGACGTCATGGGACGACTGCTCGGCCAGAGATTGCAAGAGAAGTTCGGACAAACAGTGATAGTTGAAAACCGCGCCGGCGCCGGAGGAAACATCGGCACGGACGTTGTCGCAAAAGCCGCCCCCGACGGCTATACACTGCTGCTGGCGGCCAGCGGCCCGCTTGTCATCGCACCTTCGCTCTACCCTAAACTGCCCTACCAGCCGTTGAAAGACTTTACATATATCACGCCGGTAGCAAGCGCGGCTTTCGTCGTCGTCGTCAATGCGAAGGCAGGCATCAATTCCCTGGCTGATTTGATAGCCCAAGGCAAGCAGGACGGCAAGCTGGCGTTCGCGTCGGCAGGATCGGGGACACCTCAGCATATCATCGGTGAAATGTTCAACATTCAGGCCGGTACCAAGCTGCTGCATATACCGTACAAAGGCTCGGGGCCGGCGATGAACGACCTGGTCGGAGGGCAGGTGCCGGTGGCGTTCGAGAACCCGGTGGCGGCAATGCCGCATGTGCAATCCGGCAGGCTCAAGGTATTGGCCGTTACCGGAGCCAAGCGCTCCGAAACGCTGCCTGATGTTCCTACGGTGGCGGAACTCGGTCTGGCCGGTTTTGAAGCGAAGCCCTGGTACGGATTGCTGGGACCGGCAAATCTTCCTGCGGACATCACGAACAAGTTGAACACAGCCGTCGCGGAAATCCTGAATGACAAGGAAATCAAGCAACGGATACACGGACTCGGAGCGGAGCCGATGCAGATGACCCCGGCTCAATTCAAAACATTTGTCGGCGAAGAATTGACCAAGTGGACCCGCGTCGTGAAAACTTCCGGCGCTACCGTCGATTGAGCTGCAATCTTCGATATCGATCAGGGGTGGCTGGCGAGGTTCCGTCAGCCACCCCTCGCCCCTGCATAAGAATATCAAGCAACCCCGATAGCGCAATGGAAAAGTTCAATGACTGAAGTCTGGCTTGCGCCCGAAGACATAACACGGCTTGCCGAGCTTTCCGCGAGCGTGCATGAACCGTGCGCATGCTCCAGGCGAACATTTCAGGGCTGGGACAGCTTGCCAAGCACTTTCCCCGAAGAGCTGCTGCAATGTGCAGGCAAGGTATCGCCACCTTCCGAGTCCGACCTCACGGTCAAAGAGTACCATCCGGACGGAACCAACTACTGGTCTCCCGACTCGCCGATCGCCTTGCACTATTTCCCGGCGAATCGCAGCGACATATGGCAATGCACCAAATGCAAACGCTGCTTTCTGCGTTATACCGAATTCGGCGGCTACTATGTCGATAGAAGGATCCGTGCCCTGCAGCCGGAGCTGCTTACCTCAATCCCCGCGCCCGAATAGATAACGGCGCAGCCGGCCGGCTGCGGGATCGTTTGGTGCTGATCAGTCCAATGTCTGGCGATATCGCTTCAGCGCAACCGCACCGGCCGCGAGCGTAAATAAGGCAATGGGCCACAAGTGAATTGCCACTTCGGCCAAATCGTTAAGGTTTTTGATTTCAATAAAGCAAGTTTTACTGCGAGGGAGTTTTATATTCTGGAAAGTTGCCGTTCCAACCATTGCGTAATGACACGTACTTCATATAATGGTCCGAATCAGTTATTGATTTGATTCATGGATCGCGACATGCAAAAGACGTACAAAACCCTAGGTGAACTTGTTGTAGAAGAAGTAGAGATCGCCTTCAATTGCAGTAAACTCCAAGCCGTCATTTGTATCGCAATGTCGGGATTCGTCAGCAGCGGGTTGCTGATATGGGCAGTTAAGTCATTTATCTAGAATGCCAAGGGCCGAGTTGCCCTCGCATCACTTCCGCTCGGTAAAGTAGGCTGGTTTGCCGGCATGCGGCGGATAACGCTTCGCTCATCCGCCGCCCCTCACCTTCGTTTTGCTGGAAGTCCCATCGTCGTCGTGCACACGCTGGCTCGTGTCATCGTATGTCAGGCGTTCCATGCTTTCACTGTATTCCAGCGTCTGTCAGCTTCGCAAATGCGCTCTGCGAAACCGAATCGCATCTCGCCTCGCAATATAATTTCCCATCAGAAATAAAAAACATGAACCTATGATTTATTGACAATGATCAATATGCAGCGCATCCGTTACCCCAATCTTACCAAATAGAAAAAGCAGCAATAACGGTAAAGGGAAAGCCATGCATATTTATGTGAACAGGAATGTCGTCGAGACAGATGCAAAAATTTATGAATTTGCCAGCGGAGTACACGCGCAAAATTTCATTAACTGCCTACAAACCAAGAACGAAGCTTTCTGCAGCATCCAGTGCAGGCCGGTCAATATAATCAGTAAACCTTCATTCCTGCCTTTTGCGTTTTGGCGAAAAGTGCGCATGCCGTTAACCATCGGATGGTAAATCCTGCCGTCGCACTGGAAAAACTGTGCCGTATCAAAATATGTTCACAATCATGCTTATTTATTAACGTTTTCCGTATTATGATATATCAAGGGATTGCGGCATCGGGCCTGCATCCTGAATATAAGGGGGAACATTATGGAATTGCTATGGTTCATTATTGTCGGTCTCATCGCCGGATGGCTGGCAGGACAGCTGGTTAAAGGCGGCGGCTTCGGCGTAGTCGGGGATATCGTAGTAGGAATATTAGGCGCACTGATTGGAGGCTATCTCTTTGGTTCGGTGGGCGCTTCTGTCGGAGGCGGACTGCTCGGCAGCATTATTGTCGCAACCATAGGCGCGGTCATATTGGTTTTCCTGCTTCGCCTTATCAAACGCGCGTAGTTAGCCAACTCCTTCAGCCAACCCCTGAAACCGCCGGACCGTCAAACCGCATTTGCCCGGCCGGTCGTTCGCGTTCGCGCAAACTGCGAGCGGGACAAGTCCGTTACGTCGGCTCAACGCCCGTGGAGTACATGCGCGTAACGGGTAAATCCTCGGCATCACCTCAAGCCATTCAGCCCTCGAGGCGCACTGTTTCTGAAACATGGTATGTCCGGCAGCGCATCTCGCAGTGGCAAAGATTCGCGCGCAAGCAAGAGTCCAATCTCGCCAACCATGGAAACGCAGCAATGCGTTATGGTTTCAAGGGCGGGTTTCGACACTCTTACGTCAGCGGATTGAAATGACGAGGCGCGTTGGCCTGCGAAAATTACACAATGCCTGCACAAGCGCCAGAAAACAAAAAGCCCGCTTCGATGAGCGGGCCAATTATTTGATTTTTCTGGGGTGGCCGATGGGGCTCGAACCCACGACAACAGGAATCACAATCCTGGACTCTACCAACTGAGCTACGGCCACCACTGGGAACATTCCAACTTGCCAAGACAGTTCGTATCTGGACAAGGGGCTATTATACAAACTTCGCGCGGGGCTGGCAAATCGAATACATCGCCGCCCCCAGCCGGGGCGTGCGGTTCAGGCTGCGGCTGCTATCCGCATGACTTCAGGGCGCAGTTTGAGCAGATTGGAGAATGCAGCGGTTAGCGCGGTCTCGCTGCCAGTAGTAAACGCTGCCAATGTACCTTCCGTGGCGGTCTGGCGCTGCAATCCGCGCTGCGCCAGCAAGCGCGCCAATTGCCTTGCGACCGCTTCGCCGGTATCGACGATGCCGACCGGATGTGCGGTGATGCGCCTGACGCAATCTTCAATCAATGGCTGTACGAACGGATAGTGGGTGCAGCCGAGC
>DASYKE010000046.1:0-12781 GCA_035995725.1 Burkholderiaceae bacterium
TGGAATCGACCGCAGGCACGGGTCATTTCTACACGACCACCAAGAACAAGCGCACCACGCCTGAAAAAATGGAGATCATGAAGTTCGATCCCAAGGCACGCAAGCATGTGGCTTACAAAGAGACCAAGATCAAGTAATTGAATCCTGCTTTGACAAAAAGCCCCGCACGACTTGATCGTGCGGGGCTTTTTGTTTGTAAAACCGCTCAAATAAAAAATAGTTAAAACAAAAACGCGGCCCTGGAATCCAGGCCGCGTTTTATTTTATACAGTATATGCAAGAAAACTAAGACATTCCCTGCATCATGCGCGACTCAAGCGTAACTGCGCAAACGCAGCGAAAATTCCTGCAACGCCCTGATACCGGAGGCTTCGGCGCGCGCGCACCAGTCTTGCAATTGATGCAGCAGCTGATCGCTGGTGTAATGGGAGCGTTCCCAAATCGCAGCGAGTTCGACGCGCATCTCATGCATCGTGTGCAACGCTTTGCTATGCATGAACAATTCGGTCAGTTGCTGCTTTTGCGGGGCTTCCAGCTTGGCGGGCTCGCGCTGCAACAGCTTTTTCGATGATTTCAGGAATCGGGATTCCAGTTTGGCCTTCCCTTTCAGATGTTCCAGTTCATCCTGCCAGGTGTGCTTGAGCGATTTTGCATATTTTGCCATCACGTCGTAGCGATTCGCAATGACCGATTGCAAAGTCTCTACATCGGCGACTATCTTCTCCCGATCGAATTTTGGCGCAGACGCGACCTTCTTCACTTTCGCCAAACCCATGCTTTCGAGAATGCGGATGTACATCCAGCCGATGTCGAACTCATACCACTTGGACGACAGCTTTGCCGACGTGGCGAACGTGTGGTGGTTGTTGTGCAATTCTTCGCCACCGATCAAGATACCGAACGGAATGATATTGGTTGCCGCATCATTGCAGTCGTAACTGCGATAGCCCCAATAATGACCGATACCGTTGATGATGCCGGCCGCGGTGATCGGAATCCAGAGCATCTGCACCGCCCATACGGTTAAGCCGATTGCGCCGAACAACAGCAAATCGATGATCAGCATCGCCGACACGCCCAGCGCGCTGTATTTGGTATACAGATTGCGCTCGATCCAGTCATTCGGCGTGCCATGGCCATACTTTTCCACGGTTTCGAGATTCCTGGATTCGGCGCGATACAGTTCGGAGCCTTCCAGCAACACTTTCTTGATGCCGCGGGTGACCGGGCTATGCGGGTCTTCTTCAGTTTCGCATTTGGCGTGGTGCTTGCGATGGATCGCGGCCCATTCCTTGGTGACCATGCCGGTCGTCAGCCATAGCCAGAAGCGGAAAAAATGACTGGGGATCGCATGCAGATCGAGCGCACGATGCGCCTGGCAACGATGCAGGTAAATTGTTACGGCGGCAATGGTGATATGGGTCACCGCAAGCGTATAAATAACAATCTGCCAGCCAGTCGCATCGGACAGTCCATTTGACAAAAAATCAAGTACCGAATCAAAGACTGTGTTTAAAATCATTACTGCTCCAGTATGAATATGTTCTTGCGGTGGCGAAATCCATTCCAACAGAAACCATATTTTTGCTCCAGATTGTACGCTCTTTTATGGCTGACCGGCCTCTTTTATGGCTGATCGGCATCAGTCATTGTTGCAGTTGTCATCGATTTAACTTTATCTTCGTTTCTGTCGCGATCATTAATGAGTCGTATTTCACGTTGCGGATACGGTACATTGATTTGATGCGTCTGCAACCCACGCCAGATTGCCCTGTTAACCTCGGATAAAACGCCCACGCGGCCGTTCTCGGGATCGGCAATCCAGAAGCCGACTTCCAGCTCCAATCCGTCTGCGCCAAATTTGAGCAGAAACGCTTGCGGCGCCGGTTCTCTGGATACGCGTTCTACATTGGCAGCGGCTTCCTCCAGCAGTGTTAATACCTGATCAAGATCGGTTTCGTAGCCGACGGTCACATGGGTCGCCAGCCTCAGAGAACGATCGGTCAACGAGTAATTTTGCACCGGTCCCGACACCAGCATCTCGTTCGGCACCACAGTTTCCACGCCGTCCAGGCCTTGCAGTATCGTGTAGCGCGTGTTGATTTGCGTGACTTTGCCGGAATATTTATCGACCGTTACCATGTCGCCGATCGCCAGGCTGCGCTCCAGCAAAATCACAAAGCCGGACACGTAGCTGCTCACGATCTTTTGCAGGCCGAGCCCGAGCCCGACTCCCAGTGCACCGCCAAACACGGACAACACGGTCAGATCGATACCTACCAGCGCCAAGCTGAGCAATACCGCGACCAGGATCAGGCTCGCACGGCCAATGCGTGCAATGACTGCGCGCAGCGACGAGTGCACCGTATTGAGTCGCATCAGGCGTTCTTCCAGCACTGCGCCGCCCCAAAGCGCCAAAACCAGCGTTACGATAACCGACCCGACCGCCTGCACAATCGTGAGCAAAGACGCCTTGTTGCGCCCAATCGGGAGTTCGTTTTCTTCCAGATACTGCACCAGGTCCGGCCACAAACCGGTAATGTAAAGCGCCACGCCGACCCAGACGAGGGTTGCGAGTATTTTTTCGAATAGCAGTAAAAAGCTTCCCGCGCTGCCGCTGCGCGCAAAAACGCGCCGCAACACATAAAACATCAACCGGACCAATGCGAACGACGCAACCAGCGGAATTGCCACGCGCAGCAAATTCACTTGATGCCAATGCGCCAGAACTGGCCTGGCAACAGCGATCAGCGTCACTACAAGCAATGGCGGCAGCACGCGGGCAAAACTCTTCACGCTCCGGCGCACGGCACGCAGTTGAGCCTCACGCGCATTGAACCTGTTGCGCAATACCCGTCCCAGTGCCCAGCCCGATGCCATGCATATGGCGAGCGTACCGATCTGCCACAGCAGGCCGGGGTGGAGCAAATCAGCCCACGAATCGGGCCAGAGACTGAAAAGTGGAGTCGATGTCATTGTTTGTAAGGAATCGCGTCCTGCCGGTGGCGCTCCCAGTTCAACGCGTAACGGGAAGCGAGTAAACTATTTTTACGCGCAATAAGAATATTTTCCGCATTCCTATGTTGCGCAGTCCAGGTGAAATTGAAGCTGCCTGTGATGACTGTCGATTCCGGCGTGCCGGCATCGATCACGATGATCTTGTTATGCGCATTTTGGTATTTCGTCTCCAGCCATACGGCAATGCCGGCTGCAGCCAGTTCAGGCAGCGGTGACGATCCGATGTTGCTGTGCTGTTTCGCATCGGCCAGCACACGTACATCGATGCCGCGCCGTTTTGCTGCAATAAGCGTAGCGGCGATTTTCCTGCCAGTCAACAAATAGGCCTGCACCAGAACCTGCTTTTTGGCGTCGTCGATCGCATCGACGATCAAGCCTTCGACGTTATCCCACGGCGCAAATGCCGCTTGCAATGTCCCTTGCGCGATGGCTGGCGGCGTAGCGGCGTCGAATGCATGTGCAACCGGCGCAACAATCAACCATATCCAGGCAACTGCGCGATGAATCCACCGGTTCATTTCTTGCGCTCGAGTACCGCCGCAAAAAAGCCATCGGTCTGATGCAGGTGGGGAGCAAGCTTCAGATAGTCCTGCATCTCCAGTGCGATTTTTTGTTCAGCCAGCACGTCCTTGATCGGCATCAGGAAAAAATCATCATGGGACGCCATGAACTGCGTAACAATCGCTTCGTTTTCCTCATCCAGAATGCTGCACGTCGCATACACCAGACGGCCGCCCGGTTTCACCAGGCGTGCGGCAGCGGACAAAATGGCATTCTGTTTGACGTTCAGTTCTGCGAGAGATTGCGGCGTCTGCCGCCATTTCACATCGGGATTGCGGCGCAGCGTGCCCAACCCGCTGCACGGTGCATCGACCAGCACGCGGTCGATCTTGCCGGCAAGGCGTTTTATCTTCGCATCGTTCTCATGCGCGATCTGGACCGGATGCACGTTCGACAAACCGCTTCGAGCCAGGCGCGGCTTGAGTTTCGCGAGACGCTTTTCCGACACATCGAATGCATAAAGACGGCCGGTGTTGCGCATCGCCGCACCCAGCGCCAGTGTCTTGCCGCCCGCACCGGCGCAAAAATCAACCACCATCTCGCCGCGCCTGGCACCGACGATCTGGGACAGCAACTGGCTGCCTTCGTCCTGCACTTCGATCGAACCGTTTTTAAACAGCGGCAGATTTTGCAATGCGGGCTTTTTCACAACGCGAACGCCCATCGGCGCAAATGGAGTCGGTTCGCACAGGATCGGTGCGGTCGCCAGCGAAGCGATCACTTCTTCGCGCGTTGCCTTGATCGCATTCACACGCAGATCGAGCGGCGCCTGCCGGTTCAGCGCTTCGGCCAGTTGCAGCGTCGCGGCTTCGCCATCGCGCATCACCAGTTTGTCGAACAGCCATTGCGGCAGATTCGCGCGCAGCGCAGCCGGCAACAAGCTGCGGTCGATTTGCATCACGCGCGTCAGCCATTGCGTTTCTTCTTCAGACAATCCGCCCAGCGCATCCACGCCGACCGCGTCGGCTAGGCCAAGCAAGGTCATGCGCCGCATCGTCGGCCCGTTGCCGGATTCGGCGAAATTGGTATAGACCGATTTGTTGCGCAACAAGCCGTACACGCCTTCGGCAATCACGCCGCGCTCGCGCGAGCCGAGCTTCGGATGGTCGCGGAAATAGCGCGACAAAGTGCCGTCCGCCGGGCCGGTAAAGCGCAATATCTCGCGCAAAACCTCTTCGGTATAAGTAATGACTACGGGTGGCAATCTCATGCGAAATCTTTCATAGAATATCGTGCCTGCAGTTGCCTGACGCTAGCGCGTCGATTCCGCGACACGTACCCGGCCATTATCGATCGACAGCTTGCCTTCGACAAACCAGCGCATCGCACGCGGATAAATGATATGTTCCTGCGTAAGTACGCGGGCCGACAAAGTATCTTCGGTGTCGCCCGGCAACACCGGAACCGCAGCTTGCGCGACGATCGGTCCATGGTCCAGATCGGCAGTGACGAAATGCACCGTGGCGCCATGCTCTTTCGCACCCGCCGCCAAGGCCTGCCGATGCGTTCCCAGGCCGGGAAAATCGGGCAGCAGCGACGGATGGATGTTGAGCATCCGGCCGGCATAATGTTCGACAAACGACGGCGTCAGAATTCTCAGGAAACCGGCCAGCGCTACCAGATCGGGAGAAAACCGGTCTATTGCCCGCTGCAACGCGCCGTCGAATGCCTCGCGCGTCGGAAAGTCTTTATTGGCAACGACTACGGTTGGAATGCCTTGTGCTGCAGCGAAAGTCAATCCGGGAGCATCGGCTCGATTACTGATAACAGCGGCAATCCCGGCGGGCCATTGTTCTTCCTGTGCGGCGCGAACAATGGCTTGCATGTTGCTGCCTCGTCCGGAAATCAGGATAACGATGCGTTTCATGGCGCGCATTGTACCGTACCGCCATAGCCTGTTCCGGATAAAAGCAGTTAAATCCCGGCGATTTTATCGGACATCGATACAGGTTATTGAAATGAATAGAATACGCGAAACGCAACTTTCTTGTCTGCCCAGAAATCGGCCGCATCGCGAAACACATCCAGTAGCGTTTCACGTGCTTCCTTGTCGAATTTTGGCGTGTTGGGCAATTGCTCCAGAACCACGAGAAAGCCCGGTTGCTGGCCCGACTTGTATACTAGGCTGGTCAGACAATCGGACAGTGCATCGAAATTTTTGCCAAAATGCTTGGGAAAATGAAAAGCGTCCGCTATGGTTGCCAGCACCTGCTGTTTGGTCGTCGCCTGTGCGCAATAGGCGTACAGGAAGTGCTGCCCGAGGCGGGCCGCTTCAGTCTGCAAGTCGGTGACGCGAAATGCGCGAATCGACTGCACCACGTTTGGCGGCACGGTTTTAAACAAACTCATTTCTCCTGTCGGTTCGCGCATCACCACTCCCTGGCTGTTATTTTGAGTTGTAAGGGTGTAAATGTTCACTTACTCTTTGATGCGTTTGAAAGTCGCATAGTGGTTATCCGTGTAATAGTATTCTCGCGACGTCACCGGTTCGCCCCCGCCAATAATGCGACGCGCACCGCGATTGCGAACGCCCGGAGTTTTCACGGTGAATTCGTGATAATACCCGCGCTTTTGTTTCGGTAAAACCCCCTCATAGTTGCCGAATATGGCGCTGTCCTGGGCATAAGGAAAAGGCCCTCCGCGCTTGATCAGGAGCAGCGTCACTTGCGCCTGTTTCGGCAAATCAGAAACGGCAATTACATCAAGATATCCTAATGTCCTGGCAAAAACGTTGCATGATAACAACAACACCGCAATGCCAAACAAGCAGTTTTTCAGAGCTTTGGTCGACACATTCCCTTCCCGCCATCTTCTGTTATAACTATGGCAATACAAAGATTAGGACAATACCATAGGGTAACGGGTTGTAGAAGACGAATCAACATTATCCGTAGCGACTCTATCGCTTCGACTCGTACATCATTGACGCGATCAGGAACCGCTCGCAACAGACAGCAATGAGGTATGCGCACCTTGTCCGGTGCCGTCATGAAGCTGGTCGGTGCCGTGTTGCAATCCGAAAAAAGCCAGTACATCGGCTCGACGCAAAAGCGTGTCTTGCTGTCCCAAACGAATCAATTCGCAGGTGTAGCTCGCTTCAAACAGCAAGTACGAAGCCAGTGCCGCCCCACGTACTTCGGTTGCGCCGATTCCGCTCAGCAGCGCCCTGACCGGGCGCGGCAGGCTGCCGATATGGCGGCTTGCAATCTCATCAAGGTGTTGAGATGGAGCAATAATGAGCATCTCGATCGGCCTCAGGGTCGTCTTGGCTTGTTGCTCTTTTGTCAAAACGGAGAGCGTCTGATTTATTCGATGCAACCATTCAATATCCACTGCCAGGCTATCGAGAAAAATGCTGGACATCGCATGGCCCGCTATCTGCGCCAAACTGGGATAGCGAGCAAATGCAGTGGTGTCGCGCGCCGGTTCCATCAGTCTCCCGGCGCCGATCACCAGCACCTTGTTTGCCCCGAGATGAATCGCCGGAGAAATCGGCGCGAGCTGCCGCATCGAGCCGTCACCAAAATATTCGCGACGCCCATCGCAATAGATAGGTGTGGCAGGAAAGATAAGCGGAATGGCCGACGATGCGAGCAAATGTTCGACCCCGATCTGGTCCCGCAGAGCAAACCGTTGCGCTCGTTTCCATGGCTCAATATCGACCGTGGACTGATAAAAGGTGATGTGGTGTCCGGCGGTATAAGACGATGCCGTTACCGCAAGTGCATGTATCGAGCCGTTTGACAGCGCTGCATCGAGCCGCGGCAGATCCAGCAACCGATGCAGCAAACTTACCAGCGGGGTATTGTCGAGCAGCGCAGTAGGCGGATTGGCATGCCATTTACGCAGCAGCCAGCCGAACGAAAGCAGCGACAGCCATTTAGCGCCGGAGCGAAGTACGCCGAGCGAATCGGCGCGATATACCTGCCCCGCTTCGAAATGTTCCCATACCTGCAAAAGCTTTTGCACGCTTTCGCCAAAATTGTCCGCGCGGCACGCGAGCGCAGTGGCGTTGATGGCGCCTGCCGATGTGCCGCAGATGATGTCGAAGGGATTGCGTTCGGGCGCCCAGCCGGCATTGGCCAGAATGGAACCGACGGCCTGCAGCACGCCAACCTGATACGCCGCTCGCGCGCCGCCGCCGGTCAATATCAGTCCTGTTTTATGCTTGTCTCCCATGGTGGAAGATTAGCAGGGTGTGTGACGTTTGGGGGAGTGCAACGTGTCTGCGAGTTGCAAAAAGGCCGGCAAATCCGGACTATCTATAGGTTTTGCTCCTGGCGCCAATTTTAATCGCCTTTCCCAACTCCTTCGCGCCGTGGATCGGCGCCGGCGAACCACATCTCTTCGCCATGAATACCGATACGCATGATGCCCTGCAAGCCGGAAGTCTGCTCCATTACCCGCACGTTGTGGCCCTTGGCTTTCAACTGCTCGACCAGCGCATCCGATACACGGCCCTGCTCCAGCTCGGTCGGACCGTTGCGGCTGCCGAAATTAGGCAGGCTGATCGCCTGCTGTACATTCAAGCCCCAATCCATCATGCCGACCAGGACTTTGGCGACATAATTGATGATCGCAGAACCACCCGGCGACCCGATCGACAGGATCAGTTTGTTGGTTCCTTTTTCAAATACGAAAGTCGGCGCCATCGCACTGCGCGGACGCTTGCCGGCCTGCACCCGGTTGGCTATCGGACCGTTGCCATCCACCGAGTCGAACGAAAAGTCGGTCAACTGGTTATTGAGCAAAAAGCCGCGCACCATTTGGCGCGAGCCGAATGCGCTCTCGATCGTGGTCGTCATCGAGACCGCATTGCCGCTGCCGTCGACGATCGAAATATGGGACGTGGACGGCAGTTCCGGAGAATTATCTTGGCCCCACGCGACATTGGTGGCGAACGGCGTGCCCGGTCTGGCCAGACCCATCGAATTATCCGTAATCAGCGCCGCACGTGCCGCCAGATATTTTTTGTCCAGCAATGGCTTTACGCTGTTGCCCGGCAGCGGCACAAAATCCGTGTCGGCCACATAGCGGCCGCGATCGGCATAGGCCAGCCGCCCTGCTTCAGAAAACAGATGAACCGCTTCGGCAGAGAGCGCACCGTCTTTCGGAGCATAGGCCCCAATATCCCTGGTTTCCAGCATGCTCAGCATCTGCGCAATGGCAATGCCGCCGGAAGATGGCGGCGGCATTCCGCAGACTGTCCACGACTTGTAGTCAGAACAAATCGGCTCGCGCACTTTCGCTTGATAGCCGGCGATGTCGGCCGCGGTCAGGCCGCCCGGATTGGTTGGATGCGATTTTACTTTTTCTTCAATGTCACGTGCGATCTGCCCCTTGTAAAATGCATCCGCACCGCCCTTGGCAATTTCGCGCAAAACCTTCGCCAGTTCGGGATTCCTTAAAACATGCCCGGTCGGCCATGGGTTGCCATTCTTGTCGTAGAAATAAGCGGCAGCGACCGTATCTTTTTTCAGATAGAGTTCAGTCTTGAGCAAGGCAGCCAGGCGCGGACTGACCGCAAAGCCTTCTTCGGAAAGTTCGATCGCCGGCGCAAACAGCATCGCCCACGGCAGCTTCCCATACTGCCTGTGCGCCAGCTCCAGCATGCGCAACACCCCGGGTGCGCCAACCGATCGGCCACCGACTACGGCATCGTAAAATCTCATCGCCTTGCCATCCGCAGTCTGAAACAGTTTTTCGCTGGCAGCTGCGGGAGCAGTTTCGCGACCGTCGAATGCCTTGACCGTACTGCCGTCGAAGTGCATCAGGAATGCGCCGCCGCCGATACCGGACGACTGCGGCTCAACCAGTGTCAGTGTCATCTGGATTGCAATCGCCGCATCGATGGCGGAACCGCCAGCCTTCAATATCTGATAACCGGCATCGGTCGCAAGCGGATTAGCGGCCGCTATCATGAATTTTTTCGCAGTCCAGCCAGGCTTCTCGGTATATCCGCTGGCACCTTCCGGCGGCATTAATTGGATGTCGGGAGCTTTGTACGGGGCACCCGAGGTCGTGGCGCAGCCCTCCAACAAGGCGACCGCAAGAAGTATGCAGCTAGCCGCGAACACTATCGATGCCGTTTTTATTCTGATCATGGTCGGTTCCGGAAAAAGAAAGCAAGCGAAGAATGAGTGATTCAAGATACCGGATGGCGTCACTTGGGCTGCATCCGGATCGCGCCATCCAGACGAATCGTTTCGCCGTTCAGCATCACATTTTCAATTATTGTCTTGGCCAGGTGTGCAAACTCTTCCGGTTTGCCAAGGCGCGGAGGAAACGGCACCGTACGGCCCAGCGCATCGCGCACCTCCTGTGGCATACCTAACAGCATGGGTGTTTCAAAAATACCCGGCGCAATGGTCATGACCCGAATGCCGTGGCGCGCCAGATCACGCGCCATCGGCAACGTCAGGCCGACAACGGCCGCTTTCGACGCTGCGTAAGCGGTTTGGCCGATCTGGCCATCATAAGCCGCGACCGATGCGGTGTTGATGATCACGCCGCGCTCGCCCTGCGTGCCGACTTCTGTCCTCGACATCGCATCCGCCGCCAGGCGCGCCATATTGAAGGTGCCGATCAAATTGACATTGACGGTTTTTTGAAATATATCCAGCGGATGCGGCCCATCCTTGCCTACTGTCTTTACTGCAGGCGCGACGCCGGCGCAATTGACCAGGCCGCGCAACGTGCCTATTGCGAGCGCAGCGTCAACCGCAGCTTTCGCATCGGCTTCGGACGTCACGTCGCATTTGACGAATCTGCCTTGCAGCTCGGTCGCAAGTTTTTCGCCGGCTGTATCTTGCACGTCCGCCAGCACCACTTTGCCGCCGTTTTCCGCGATCATGCGTGCCGTCGCGGCACCCAGGCCGGAAGCACCGCCGGTAATTATGAATACGCTGTTTTGAATCTGCATCTTTCCCTCGCTGGCCAATGGAAATAACTACGGCATTCAAGGCCGCCATCGCCAATGGTAGCGAATTTTGGCTGCAGATGAAAAAAGGCAGCCGCAGCTGCCTTTTTCCGGAACAGATTAATCCCCTACGGTTTAGCCGGGGCCTCCACATTGGCAGCCGGGTTCGGCGCAACTTGGGCGGGTACTGCCGTGGTCGTTGGCGCCGCACCATGTCCGCTACCGGCTTGCATGCCGACCGCAGGCAGCAATGGGACAATCAGTAACGCGACGATATTGATGATCTTGATCAGCGGGTTGACCGCCGGGCCGGCCGTGTCCTTGTAGGGGTCGCCGACCGTATCGCCGGTCACCGCTGCCTTGTGCGCATCCGATCCTTTGCCGCCGTGATGGCCGTCTTCAATGTATTTCTTGGCGTTATCCCACGCACCGCCACCGGTGGTCATCGAAATCGCGACAAAGATGCCGGTCACGATCGCGCCCATCAGCACACCGCCCAATGCTGCCGGGCCGAGAATCAGACCGACCAGAATCGGCACGACAACCGGCAACAGCGACGGAACGATCATTTCCTTGATTGCCGCCGTGGTCAGCATATCGACCGCCTTGTCGTACTCCGGTTTGCCGCTGCCATCCATGATGCCTTTGATATCGCGGAACTGGCGGCGCACCTCGACTACCACCGCGCCGGCCGCACGTCCCACCGCTTCCATCGCCATCGCCCCGAACAGGTAGGGAATCAAGCCGCCGATGAACAGGCCAACGATCACCATCGGGTTCGACAAGTCGAACGACGTGCTCTTGCCGACCGCATCGAGCGCGTGGGTGTAATCGGCAAACAGCACCAGCGCAGCCAGCCCGGCCGATCCGATTGCATAGCCTTTGGTAACCGCTTTGGTGGTGTTGCCGACTGCGTCAAGCGGATCGGTAATCGCACGCACCGATTCCGGCATGCCGGACATCTCGGCGATGCCGCCAGCGTTGTCGGTGATCGGGCCGTAAGCGTCGAGCGCGACAATGATGCCGGCCATCGACAGCATCGATGTGGCGGCGATCGCGATGCCGTACAACCCGCCGAGCCAGTAAGACGCCAGGATCGCGAGGCAGACTGCCAGCACCGGGTAAGCGGTGGACTTCATCGATACGCCCAGACCGGCAATGATATTGGTGCCATGGCCGGTAGTCGATGCCTGCGCGACGTGCTGCACCGGTTTGAAATCGGTGCCGGTGTAATACTCGGTGATGTAGACCATCAGTCCGGTCAACACGATACCGACCACTGCGGCGCCCATCATCGGCACCCGCATTTCAGGCGGCATTACCAGCCAGGTGACGGCCGCGAAACCGATCAGCGACAGGCCGGCCGCCCACCACAGGCCGGTATAGAGCGCCGACATGATTTTCTTGCCCGGTTTGGCCTTGACCATCGAGCAACCGATAATCGATGCGATGATCGACACGCCGCCCAGCAGCAATGGGTAAAGCGCTGCCTGCAGTTCGAAACCTGTGATCATCAACGTACCCAGCAGCATCGTCGCAATCAAAGTCACGACATAGGTCTCGAACAGGTCGGCAGCCATGCCTGCGCAGTCTCCGACGTTGTCTCCGACGTTGTCGGCAATGACTGCCGGATTGCGCGGATCGTCTTCGGGAATGCCGGCTTCGACTTTGCCCACCAGGTCGGCACCGACATCAGCGCCCTTGGTGAAGATGCCGCCGCCCAAACGCGCAAAAATCGATATCAGCGATGCGCCGAAAGCCAGGCCGATCATCGGCTTGATCACATCATGCAACGATACGGTGTAGCCGGCGCCGTGCGGTGCCGTCGCAGTCAATATCCAGTAGAAAATTGACACGCCCAGCAGGCCCAGACCGACGACCAGCATGCCGGTAATCGCGCCGCCTTTGAAGGCGACATCGAGCGCCTCGTTCATACCCTTGGTAGCGGCTTGCGCCGTACGGACGTTGGCACGCACCGATACATTCATGCCGATGAAGCCGCACATGCCGGACAGCACTGCGCCGATCAAAAAACCCATTGCAGTGGTCAGCCCCAGAGGCGGGACAAAGGCGATAATAAGAAACAGCACCACGCCGACGATGGCGATGGTGCGGTATTGCCTGGCCAAATACGCCGCTGCGCCTTGTTGAATCGCGGCTGCGATTTCCTGCATCCGGGCGTTACCGGCATCCTGCTTCAGGATCCAGCTGCGGGACATCAATCCATAGACGACGGCGATAACGCCGCACGCTACGGCAAACCATAAACCTGCTGCCATATTA
>DASYKE010000047.1:0-23169 GCA_035995725.1 Burkholderiaceae bacterium
AGTTTGAAGGGGGCTGCTCCTAGTACGAGAGGACCGGAGTGGACGAACCTCTGGTGTACCGGTTGTCACGCCAGTGGCATTGCCGGGTAGCTAAGTTCGGAAGAGATAACCGCTGAAAGCATCTAAGCGGGAAACTCGCCTTAAGATGAGACTTCCCGGAGACTTGATCTCCCTAAAGGGTCGTTCGAGACCAGGACGTTGATAGGTCAGGTGTGGAAGCGCAGTAATGCGTTAAGCTAACTGATACTAATTGCCCGTGCGGCTTGTCCCTATAACCTTAGCAGGTTATATAAGACGAGTATGTAGCGTATGCCGATTGTGCATCACGCCCGCCATGTAATACAAAATACTTCTTCCGGATTGGGTTGTTTGCCGGGACCGCTTTCATAAGAGCGGCCAGGCAAGCGGCTTTACAAGTCATGCCTGATGACCATAGCGAGTTGGTACCACCCCTTCCCATCCCGAACAGGACCGTGAAACGACTTTGCGCCGATGATAGTGCTGCAACCAGTGTGAAAGTAGGTCATCGTCAGGCTTTTATTAAAAAACCCTCCAGTGCAAACTGGAGGGTTTTTGCTTTGGGCCGGCGCTTTCGAGTTCGGAGCGGGTTTTGACTCTTGAAACACTTCACTCGGCCCATGCCTGCGCGCGCTGCACTGCGCGCCGCCATACGGCGAGTCGTTGTGCGCGTTCGTCCGCAGACATGTGTGGAATGAAGCTGCGTTCCATTTGCCATTGGGCCGTCATCTCTTCCTGTGAAGCCCAGAATCCAACGGCCCAGCCTGCCAGATATGCTGCACCCAGCGCCGTCGTTTCGGTCACGACAGGGCGCACCACTGGCACACCGAGAATGTCAGCCTGGAATTGCATCAGCAAATCGTTGCGCGAAGCGCCGCCATCGACCCGCAATTCCCGTAGCATGATTGCGGAATCCTTTTGCATCGCTTCCAGCACATCGGCCGCCTGATAGGCAATGCTTGCCAAGGCCGCGCGGGCAATATGCGCCTTGGTCGTGCCGCGTGTCATGCCGACTATCGTGCCGCGCGCATAAGCGTCCCAATATGGAGCACCCAGACCGGCAAACGCCGGCACGAAGACTACGCCGCCGGTATCCGGTACGCTGGACGCCAGCGCTTCAATATCTGAAGAGCGTTCAATGATACCCAAGCCATCCCGCAGCCACTGAACTGTCGCGCCTGCCATGAATACACTGCCTTCCAGCATGTAATCGGTGGCACCGGGCAATTGATCGCCGACGGTCCAGCCGATGGTCGTCAAAAGATTGTTATGCGAAGAAATTGCCTGCCGCCCGGTGTTCATCAACATGAAGCAGCCGGTGCCGTAGGTATTTTTCGCCATGCCCGTCTGATGGCACGCCTGGCCGAAGGTCGCGGCTTGCTGATCGCCGGCGATACCGGCAATCGCAATCGCGTCGCCGAAAAGGGCTGGATCAGTCTGGCCGGCCATGCCGCTGCTTGGCACTACCCTGGGCAACAGCGAGTGCGGGACATCGAGCAAATTGAGTAGTTCGTCGTCCCACTGCAGAGTCAGAATATTAAACATCAGCGTACGCGATGCATTGCTGGTGTCGGTAACATGCTGGCCGCACAGTTTGTAGATCAGCCAGCTATCGATCGTGCCGAAGGCCAGTTCGCCGCGCTCGGCCTTCGCGCGCGCCCCCGGGATATTGTCGAGCAGCCAACGGACTTTGGTGCCCGAGAAATAGGAGTCGAGCACCAGTCCCGTTTTCTTTTGGAACAGGTCGGATTTGCCATCGGCGCGCAAGGCATCGCACAGTCCGGCGGTGCGACGGTCCTGCCACACAATCGCATTGGCAATCGGCTGGCCGGTGCGGCGATCCCATAACACTGTCGTCTCGCGCTGATTCGCGATGCCGATCGCGGCAATATCGGAAGCGGCGACATGACACTCTTTCATTACTCTGTGCGCAACGGCGAGCTGCGACCGCCAGATCTCGTCGGCATCATGCTCGACCCAGCCGGGTTGTGAAAAAATTTGCTGAAATTCCTGCTGCGCACAGCCGTGGATTCGCCCGGCATGATCGAATAGAATCGCACGCGAACTGGTCGTGCCCTGGTCGAGGGCAAGAATGAACCTGGTCATTGGACTGGGTAATATGCTTATGGAATATAGTCGGTTTCCAGGCGCCCGGGTACATCGACCTGCAATGCCAACACGCAGCCGGAAAGAGGGTATTGTGCCAGTTCCGCCTGGGGCCGGTTGTGCCGCACGCTGGTGACATACAGGGTGCGCAAATCCGGGCCGCCAAATGCGATCATGGTTGGACAGCGCAACGGCAGCCTGATCTCACGCAGCACTTCACCGGACGGCGACAGGCGCAAAATGCGTCCTCCCTCGTACATGGCGCACCAATATGCGTCTTCACTATCAACCGCGGCACCATCGGGGCGGCCGCCATAGTTTTTCGACTTGTCCGTAGAGAATTGTTTCAAAATACGGCCACTGCCGACATGGCCGGTCGCGACATCGAAATCGTATGCATTGATCACATGCGCGCTTGTATCGGTGTGATACAAGGTTCGGTTGTCGATGCTGAATGCAACGCCATTCGACACGGTTACGGGTTTGCCGACATTGCGGATCACGCCGCGTTCCACGCAAAATAGCGAGCCCAGCGGCCGGTCGCGCGGTTCATACAACGTTCCCGTCCAGAGCCTGCCGGCAGCATCGCAGCGCCCGTCGTTAAAGCGCATCGTCGAGGTGTCATACGGCGCATCCATCAGCGGCATTAACGACCCGTCGCCGGTATCGAGCAATGCCAGGCCGGACCGCATGGCGACAATCAACCCGCCGCCGGCGCAATGCGCAATGCATCCCGGCTCGGACGGAAGGGGCCACGCGCAATGCGCGCCGCTGGCCGGATGCAAGCGATGCACCGCAAAACCGGCGATGTCGATCCAGTAAAGTGCCTCCTCGCCGGCATGCCATAATGGACACTCACCAAGCTGCATCGGATCGTCGAACAGAACCAGTATTTCGCCCATCGACATGGCGCTTGCTTTCTATAATGATAATGCGTAATTATGCAATGAAAACGCAATCTCAAAGGTGCCAGCTTGAGCCTTCCTTCATCTTTGTCAACCCTTGCTTTCTTCGGTATCGGTTTGACGGGAAAACCGATGGCTACTTGCCTGTTTCATGGCCAGCTTATGCCGGAACGTAATGCCCGGAGGTCAGGTCAAAAGCCAGATCAAGGATTTGGAAAATGTACTGATTGCAGCTTTAACGGCAGGAGTCCAATTGCCGGTAACGAAGTTGGTGATGCAAAATTTTGGCAGTATTCTGGAAAATGTGCCGCGTGCCGGTCAATCGGCTGCTTTGCTTGCACTGGAAGCTGTTCCGGCAAGCGGCTCGGCGTTGATATCGATAAATTACCTGAGGAGGCAATGCCATGAAGTTGAATCGCTGGTTATCCGCTGTCGCGGCAGTCATTACAATCGCAAGTGGCGCAGCCTATGCGCAGACCTATCCAAACAAGCCAATCAAGCTCGTTGTGCCGTTCCCGGCCGGCGGTACCACCGATATCCTGGCGCGAGCGGTTGGCGCCGAGCTGACCAAAGCCTGGGGCCAGCAGGTCATCGTCGACAACCGTCCCGGTGCGGGCGGCAACGTCGGCTCGGAAATAGTCGCGAAATCCGCGCCGGATGGGTACACGCTACTGATGGGCACGGTGGGCACGCATGGCATCAACCAGGCTCTCTATCCGAAGCTGCCGTACGACCCGATCAAGGATTTTGCGCCGGTCACCCTGGTTGCCGCGGTACCGAATGTACTGGTGGTGAACACCGCTTTTGCCGACAAGAACAAGATCACCGACGTAAAGAGCTTCACGGCTTATGTCAAAGCCAATCCGGGAAAACTGAATATGGCGTCCAGCGGTAACGGTACCTCGATCCATCTGGCCGGCGAACTGTTCAAGACGATGACCGGAGCAAATATGCAGCATATTCCGTATCGCGGTTCATCGCCCGCGATCACCGACCTGATCGGCGGGCAAGCAGATCTGATGTTTGACAATCTGCCATCGTCGCTGCCTTTTATCAAGGCAGGCAAGTTGCGTGCGCTCGGTCTGACCGGCAGCAAGCCGTCTGCGGCGCTTCCGGGTGTGCCGACGATTGCGCAAGCCGGCGGCGAGCTTGCGAATTTCGAAGCAAGCTCATGGTTCGGCATATTGGCCCCCGCCGGCACACCCAAGGATACCGTTGACAAACTGCAGCAGGAAATCGCGAAGGCGCTTGCCAGCCCAGCCGTGAAGGAAAAGCTCGTTGCGCAGGGTGCCGATCCGGTTGGCAACACGCCCGAACAATTCGCAGCTCATATCGATGCTGAAACGAAGAAGTGGGCCAAAGTGGTCAAAGACTCCGGTGCAAAGGTTGATTGACCGACATCGCTTCGCTTACAAAAGGTGTGCGCGCAATACGTGAGCCTCGATCCATTTACTTCGCAGACTTGCGTATGCCGCAGCGCACCGGCAAGTTTTTCCAACGTCTTCCGTTCACAAATATCCGATTCGCAATAGTACTCTATGACCTCCCAGCCACAAGATCGCACTGACTGGCACGCCGTATGGCGGCTGCTCAAACCCTATTGGATTTCGAAAGACAAATGGAAAGCACGCGCATTGCTGCTGGCGGTAGTCGCTCTGGCGCTCGGCATGGTGTACCTCAATGTGCTATTCAATGAATGGAACCGCGATTTTTACAATGCGCTGGAGACCAAAGATTTCGCCGTGTTCAAGGCGCAGTTATGGCGCTTCTCCTATCTGGCGTTTATCTTCATTGCCGTTGCGATTTACAAGATTTACCTGACGCAGGCGCTCGAAATTCGCTGGCGTGCTTGGATGACGCGCCAGTACATGAGCGAATGGCTTGCCAATCAGGCTTACTATCGCATCGAGCAAACCGGGACGGCGGACAACCCGGATCAGCGTATTGCCGACGACTTGAAATTGCTGACCGCCGGAACGCTGTCGCTATCGCTGGGATTGTTGTCCAGCGTAGTGACGTTGATATCGTTCATAGGCATTCTGTGGTCGGTGAGTGGGCCGTTGTCGTTTGCGCTGGGATCGCAGCAGTGGACCATGCCCGGTTACATGGTGTGGTTCGCGATCGCTTACGCGGGCATCGGATCCGCGCTGGTGGCTTGGATTGGTAAACCGCTGGTCAAGCAAAATTTCAACCAGCAGCGCTATGAAGCGGATTTCCGTTTCGGGCTGATCCGCATCCGCGAAAACGCGGAGGCGGTCGCACTCTATCGCGGCGAGCCGCAGGAACAGTCGCAGTTGAGCGGGCGCTTCGAGCGGATTCGCGAAAACTGGTGGGCCATTATGCGCACGACCAAGCGGCTCAATATCGCATCCACCTTTTACGCGCAGTTTGCCATCATCTTCCCATTTCTGGTTGGGGCGCCGCGTTATTTTGCAGGAAAGATCATGTTGGGCGGCCTGATGCAAATTGTCTCGGCCTTCGGCCAAGTGCAGGAGGCGCTGTCATGGTTCATCGATGCATTCAGTTCACTGGCGGAATGGAAAGCGAGCGTCAACCGGCTCGCCGGATTCCATGGCGCGGTGGAAGCGGCGCGGATGCAGGATTCGGGCATTACCGTAGTACGCAACAATGTCGGCGCGATCCTGCTCGACGCGGTGACATTGCGACTGCCTGGCGGATTGCCGTTAACCGGGCCGCTGTCGGCGAGCATCCATACCGGTCAGCGAATTCTGGTGGCTGGTCCTTCTGGTTGCGGCAAATCAACGCTATTTCGCGCAATTGCCGGCATCTGGCCGTATGGTTCCGGCAATATTGAAATTCCGAAACAGGCGAAGCTTCTGTTTGTGCCGCAAAAGAGCTACTTGCCGATCGGGACGTTGCGTGCCGCGGTCGCTTATCCCGCTGCGGAAAAGGCTTACAAGGATTTGGCGATCCAGCATTATCTCGAGTTATGCAAATTGCCGCACTTGACCGATAAACTGGATGAGCTTGATAACTGGAGCCAGCGCTTGTCGCCGGGCGAACAGCAACGGCTTGCTTTTGTCCGGATAATGCTGACACGTCCTGAAGTTCTATTTTTGGACGAGGCGAGCAGCGCGCTGGATGCCGACACGGAAGAAGCGTTGTACCAGTTGATCGTGCAGGAATTGCCCGACGCTGCGATCGTCAGTATCGCGCACCGGGAGCTTTTAGCGAAATACCATCAGGTCCGCTGGCAATTCGTCCGCGACGATGTTTCGTTTCGGGGAATGGAGTCCGCGCTACCGACCCCGCGCTACACCATCCACTGCTCCAGTCTTGCCAAGCCGGTTACGAAAGTGACAACCGGCACAATATAGTGGCCGTTACCGAGGACTATGCCGTGCTATACCTGGCACACGGATTTCCATAAGATATGAACCGACTTTCGCTTCTGGCTTCTGTTTAGCTGCTGCCACCGTTTGGTTACGACTAAATTTGAGTCAACGCGAGTAATGCAAAGCTGGCCAGCCAGTGGGTGCCGGCATAATCACCTGCCGTCGCATGATGTAGCGACGCGGTAATCTGTGCGTCGACTGCCGTGGCGACCGGAGCGTGCAACGGTGCAGGTAATTCCTTGGCGAGCATTTTCCAGCACCATGCACGCGACAGATTGAGACCGTCCAGATGGATCAGCTTCGGGTCGCAACGGTCGCCGACAGATACTGGCGACAACCAGCTCTGCAAATCCTGCGGCGCCGGACAGAATACATGCCACCAATCCGCAAAACTGCAGCCATCGACCACGCGCAGCATCAGCGCCGCCTCCATCAAGCCGCCGGACAGGAAATCGTCACCGCCAGGTTCATACGCAGCCGGATAACGCCGGTCACGGCCGAACCAGGCGTTCGCTTTCGCGGCGATCAATTTGCGCAGGGTAATGTGTTGAACGCACTCGGCGTACTCCAGCGCGAACAGCAGGCCAAACGCGTTGTTGGCATGGGTGCCTGCGCGGATCGGGAATTGCGCAAGCGGCAGAAACCGAAGGTAGCGCTCGACAAAGATATCCGCCAACGGCTGCAACGCATCGCGCCATGTCGTTGCATGGATGTTGATTTTGGCCAATTCGGTCAATTCGGTTTGCAGTTTTAAAAACCAGGCCCAGCCATATGTACGTTCGAAAGACGCACTCGACGGCTTACGCAGATAAGCGGCTTCGGCAGCGATATTGGCGCCGGTGAAATGCGTGTCGAAGGCGGATTGAATCTGCGCTGCCTCCGGCAGTGCGGGGAAAAGCCGCAGCAATCGCACCAGCAGCCAATGCATATGCACCGATGAATGCCAGTCATAACTGCCGTAAAACACCGGGTGCAGAACTCGTGGCGGGCACAGGTCGGCCGCGCCGTTCATTACATGGTCCGGCTTGTTGGGATACTCCTGCCGGATATTGGCGAGTGCGATACGAACGAACGACGGCGCGTGGGGTGCAATGACTGCAAGGGTTTCCGGCGCGAACCGGGCAGACGTTTGCTGAACTGGCATCAGGATATTCTCATTCCAGAAAAACGGTCATGTTCCTGAAAGAGGGCGGCCTCAATTTCTAAACATGAACGGCAACGAGCCCCGACATGTCATGTGTTGCGAAGATATGTTTCCGCCAATCGCACCCAATAACTGGCGCCGATAGGCAGCAGATCATCATTGAAATCATAACTCGCGTTGTGCAGATTGCATGGTCCAAGTCCATGTCCGACGGTGCGGTGATCGCCGTCGCCATTGCCAATAAATACATAGCAACCAGGTTTTTGTTGCAGCATGAATGCAAAGTCTTCCGCGCCCATGGTCGGCTCCACTTGTGCATCGACATTTTGCGCGCCGACGATTGACTGCATCACTTTGATGGCGAAAGCCGTTTCTTTCGAATGGTTGATCAAGGGCGGGTAATTGCGCTTGAAGCGGAACTCCACTTGCGCATCGAACGCAGCGCCGGTATGTTCGGCGATCGCGCGCATCCGCTGCTCGATCAGGTCGAGCACAGCGACGCTGAAGGTGCGTACCGTTCCGATCAGGGTAGCTTCATCCGGTATTATGTTGGTAGCGCTGCCCGCGTGGATTTGCGTAATCGATAACGCGGCGGAATCGATCGGACTCTTGTTGCGGGTGACGATGGTTTGCCAGCTTTGCGCAATCTGGATCGCCGCCATGATAGGGTCGATGCCTTTGTGCGGTTGCGCTGCATGCGCGCCCCTGCCTTTGACGATCACCTCGAACTCATTGGATGATGCCATCATCGGTCCTGGCGTCACGCCAAAAGTGCCGACCGCGGCGCCCGGCCAATTGTGCATGCCGAATACCGCTTCCATCGGACATTGCTCAAACAGGCCGTCTTCCATCATCCGTTTCGCGCCGCCGCCGCCCTCTTCAGCCGGTTGAAAAATCAGATAAACCGTGCCGTCAAAATTGCGCCGCTGCGACAGATAATGGGCGGCACCCAGCAGCATGGCCATGTGGCCGTCATGGCCGCAGGCATGCATTTTTCCTGCATGCCGGGACGCATGGGCGAACGTATTGAATTCCTGCAGAGGCAGTGCATCCATATCGGCACGCAGGCCGATTGCGCGGTCGCTGTTGCCGTTCCTGATGACGCCGACCACGCCGGTGACGCCCATGCCGCGCAATGTCGGGATACCCCATTCGGTCAGCTTTTGCGCGATCAAGTCGGACGTGCGCTGCTCTTCAAAGCAAAGTTCGGGATACGAGTGAATATCGCGGCGGATTTGCTGCAGTTCCGAATGGAACTGGACGATCGGGTCAATCAATTGCATGATGATCTCGGCTTTGTTGGTTCGGTTCTATTTTCAGATTGCTGTTTTGCAACATAAATGCTGAATATGTAATATTACGCCTGCGCAGCCAACGTGTGTTCAATCTGTCCATCACGATTTCTGCATGCCGTCATTATCAAATTCTGCGATACGCACAGAACTCACGGCATTGCATTGTTCAACCCTCCATCGACGGCAAGCAAAAATATTATCAAAGATGCTCATCGTTTTCGCGACACGGTGACAATGTGGCAAACTGGCTAGCGGCAAACGTCCATGTCGGTTGTGATTCATACAAATCCCATGCGCTGCGCTTCACGCTTCCTGCAAAAATATTTGATCGCTGCGATCAAATTTACTTCATGTTAGAAAGAGTTTGCAGTACGATGCAATGCAGCTGGTTATAAAATTTACGGCTACTTCGACGTTCGTGCGACTTGCGCATGATTGCCCGATAGCCTGGCTTTGTTGACGACTGTGCAGGATGGCGTGGCCATCAAGGTGCGAGATTATCCCTGCCGATGCGCCCTCATCGACGACCGTTGCCGGCTCGGCATTAACAGCAAATGCATCCAGCCGGCTAGGTACGGCTCTGTGATGTGCCGATCGTTCACCGCCACAATCCGTCTTCGTTCGATTGCAGAGTTATGCAATTTGGATCGGACGGTGATTCGGCAACTGTAGCGGCGAGTCGATGTCTAACCGGTATAAGGCTGCTACCATCGCTTCATGTCATGTTGGAGCAGGTCGAGAAAGAAGAAATCAAAGTATGAAAATGAAATGGCGTATTGTTATCTTTGGCGTGTTGGCAGCATTGGTTGCCGGTTGTACGCAGTTGGGTTATTACGTTCAGGCTGTACAGGGACAGTTTTCCTTGCTCTCGGAGGCCAAGCCGATTGACGATTGGCTGGCGGACCCGGGCGTCGGCGACAAGCTCAAGGGCCAGCTCGCCAAAGTCAAGGAAATTCGCAAATTTGCCGCCCGCGAATTGGGATTGCCTGACAATGACAGCTACAAGAACTATGCGGATGTGAAGCGGTCGTTCGTGTTGTGGAATGTCGTGGCTGCACCGGAGTTGTCACTGAAACCGGTGCAATGGTGCTTCCCGATTGCGGGTTGCGTCAAGTACCGTGGCTATTACAACAAGGATGAAGCACAGGCCTTTGCGGCTGAATTGCGGCATGACGGCTACGATGTGCAGGTGGCGGGCGTTACCGCGTATTCGACGCTCGGCTGGTTCAGTGATCCGGTACTGTCGACCTTCATTCAATATCCCGATGCTGAACTGGCTCGCCTGGTATTTCATGAACTCGCGCACCAGGTTGTTTATGCTCCGGGCGACTCAACGTTCAATGAGTCGTTCGCAGTGGCGGTGGAAGAAGCGGGCGTCGAGCGCTGGATGGCGAAATATGGCGATGACAATATGCGCCAGAAATATGCCCAATACGAGAGGCGCAAGCACGATTTTCTGGCGCTGCTGTTGAAATACCGGAGCCAACTGGAATCCGACTATGCGCGTCAGGCCAGCAACGCTGAAAAAAGAAAGCAGAAAGCGGAAATTTTTCAGGCGATGAAAGACGAATATCAAGTCCTGAAAGTGACATGGGGTGGCTATGCCGGTTATGACCGCTGGTTTGCCGAGCCGCTCACCAATGCCCATTTGTCATCCGTCGCGACTTACCATGATTTGGTACCGGGGTTTCGTGCACTGCTGGCGCAGGAAAAAAGTTTCACCAAGTTTTACAGTGCGGTACGAAGCCTGTCCGCACTCGACAAAATCTCGCGCAATCGGCAACTTGCCCAGTATGCGCAGATGGCACCTCTTGCTGCACAGGCTGAACCTGCAGCGGCATCGCATTAAACGCTGCCGCTACAATATGCGGGCGGGTACGATGAATAGCGTTATCTGACTCAAGCGCCGACCGCGGTAATCCCGGTATTCTTATCAGCTGATAGTGGACGCACGGTATATTGCAACGCAATATACCGTGAAGCTGAAAGCGCGCATAATATTGTTCAAAATACTTGCGGACAAGTGCAGCGCCCGCTAGCATCGCGATTATGCAGCAGGAAAATGATGTATTGGCTTGGCCCGCAATGCATACCAAACCCATATAACAATTAGAACTAAAAGGCGGAGAATGGATAAATTTTGGCTTAGGTCCTATCCCAAAGGCGTACCGGCCGACATCGATTGCACGCAGTACCGTTCACTGGTGCATTTGCTGGAAGAGGCATTTCGCAAGTACGCTGCACGCAACGCATATGTGTGCATGGGTAAGCATCTGACTTATGCGGATGTCGATTATTTTTCCAAAAATCTGGGTGCATGGCTGCAAAGCACAGACCTGAAAAAAGGCGCGCGTGTCGCTCTGATGATGCCGAACGTGCTGCAGTATCCGATTGCAATTGCCGCGGTTCTGCGCGCCGGCTACACGGTGGTCAATGTGAATCCGCTCTACACACCGCGCGAGCTGGAACACCAGTTGAAAGACTCCGGCGCTGAAGCGATCATCATTCTCGAAAATTTTGCCGCTACGCTGGAACAGGTTCTCGCCAAAACCATGATCAGGCATGTGGTCGTCGCCAGCATGGGGGATATGCTGGGCAGCGTTAAAGGCATGATCGTCAACTTCGTCGTGCGGAATGTGAAGAAAATGGTGCCGGCATTCTCATTGTCGAATGCATTGCCGTTCAAACAGGCGCTGGCAAACGGAGCCGGCAAGGTATTGAAACAGGCCGATCTCGGTCATGACGATGTGGCTTTTTTGCAGTACACCGGCGGTACCACCGGCGTGTCCAAAGGAGCGACACTGACGCACCGTAACATCATTGCCAACGTGCTGCAAAACGAGGCATGGGCTGGACCGGCGCTGGCAAAAGAGCCCAAGGTCGAAGTGCTGACCATCGTGTGTGCACTGCCGCTGTATCATATCTTTGCGCTGACCGCGTGCTGTCTGTTCGGCACCCGTATGGGTGGCATGAACATACTGATCCCGAACCCGCGCGATATTCCCGGATTCGTCAAGGAGTTGGCTAATTACAAAATCAACATGTTGCCGGCAGTCAATACGCTTTATAACGGCTTGGTGAATAATGCCGACTTTGCCAAGCTTGATTTCTCCGGCCTCAAGATCTGCAATGGCGGCGGCATGGCGGTGCAAAAAACGGTCAACGACAAGTGGCTGAAGATCACCGGTTGCTTGATCTGTGAAGGTTATGGTTTGTCTGAAACTTCACCGGTCGCCGCCTGTAACCCAGGGGATGCCACGGAATTTTCCGGCACTATCGGCTTGCCGATTCCTTCTACGGAAATCGCGATTCTGGATGACGATGGCAATCCGGTGCCGCTCGGACAACCTGGTGAAATTGCGATTCGCGGTCCGCAAGTGATGACCGGTTACTGGAATCGTCCGGACGAGACGGCAAAAGTCATGACGGCGGACGGTTTCTTCAAGTCCGGCGACATTGGCATCATGGACGCACGCGGCTACGTCAAGATTGTCGATCGCAAAAAAGACATGATTCTGGTCTCCGGCTTCAACGTCTATCCGAATGAGATTGAAGGCGTGGTCGCGGCGCATCCCGGCGTGCTTGAGTGTGCCTGCATAGGTGTGTCCGACGGCAATGGCGGTGAGGCGGTTAAACTGTTCGTGGTGCGCAGGGACCCGACACTGACCGTCGAGCAACTGATGGACTACTGCAGGCAGCAGTTCACCGCTTACAAGAAGCCGCGATACATTGAATTCCGTAACGATTTGCCAAAGACGAATGTCGGCAAAATTCTGCGCCGTGAATTGCGTGACGACAACAAGGCCGTGTCCTCCAAAGGGACTCCCGATGGGGTGTAACGCATTTCCAGCATCTGAATAAAATCCGTCTGTCAGTCAGGCGGTTTTTATTCATACGCCGAGCAATTCCCGCGACAGATCGGTAAAGCATTATTAGTTTTAACTCGCGCGCACCGCTCCCGGTCGGCCGGCTTCCACTGTAAAGCTGGCTACCGTGGACAAGCCGGAATCGGCCCTGGTCACATCGTCGATGCCCTGAAAATGCGCGGTCGTCCTGCCCGGCGTGACTTCCATCATCACAAAGCCGCGCCGATCGCTCCGTCCGTACCTGATGTGCGGATTTTGCGCGACATACCGGTCGGTACGCGATTGCGGACGCGAGCTCGATGTGACCGATGTGCCGCAAAATTCCGTTGCAATCACCGGGTTGCCGCTATGGGAACCGGTAAAAGCAGTTACGCTCATCTAATGACATCGCCGATGACCGGCGATGCACTCCCTTTGATCGCAGGGAATGCACCGCTCGGCATTTGATGCGGCTTTGTTTTACATCAGTCGGGGACGGGCGGCAACTGCCGCGGTTTGCGATCCGTGCCGGTGGCCACATAGGTAAGCGTGGCTTCTGTTACTTTGACCGCTCCTGCCTGCAAGCGATTGCGTTCCGCATAAACTTCGACATTGACAGTAATTGACGTTTTGCCTACTTTCACAATATTTGCATAAAACGACAACAGGTCGCCGACAAATACCGGGTGCTTGAACAGGAAAGAATTTACTGCGATGGTCGCAACCCGTCCATTGGCACGGCGCACCGCGGGCAATGATCCGGCGATATCGACCTGTGCCATAATCCAGCCGCCGAAGACATCGCCATATACATTGGCATCGGCCGGCATTGGCATCACACGTAACTGCGGCATTCCCTCGGGCAGGTCGGTATGTTGTTCGTTGGTCATTCCAGGTTCCCTATATTGAATTTCCCCAAACCGTTACAATCGTAAAGTTAGGGCTTATGTCAGTATAAATCGTTAAATGCGTTTGGGTAAAAGCGCGATGGATGCCAAGGTGAAGCAGGGGGTGTAGCAGGGATTTCATGGGGCCTTACCCCATGCCTGCGAAACGGTGTCGCCTTGCAAGGCGGCACTCCTTCCATTCGCCTGCACACAAAGGAGGTCATTTTGGGGGCGCCCGAAGGAAGTCCTCCTGGGGAGGTAGCATCCACCTGCGACGAGCGCAACAACGCAGACGCGCGCGCTCCGCGGTTATCCCTGTACCCGATTTACCCGGTCCGCACCCACGATTCATATTGACATAAGCTCCCAGCATAAACCATTCTGAATAAATTCTATTTTTCCTATGCGTCGTCATCCTGTCTCATCTGCCGAACCGCCAGCCAATCAAGGTACACGCAACGATTGGACTACGCTCAAGACCCTGTTTCCTTATCTATGGACGTACAAGTGGCGAGTATTGCTGGCGCTGGCATTCCTGGTCGGCGCCAAGCTTGCCAATATCGGCGTTCCGCTGATACTGAAGCAACTTATCGATCACATGACCATCGGACCGAACAATCCGCAGGCTCTGCTCGTATTGCCGATCGGCGTCCTGGTGGCTTATGGCGCACTGCGACTTTGCACTACCTTGTTTACGGAACTGCGCGAATTCGTGTTCGCCAAGGTCACCCAGCGCGCGGTACGCACTATCGCGTTGCAGGTGTTTCGCCACTTGCATTCGCTGTCGCTGCGGTTTCACCTGAACCGCCAGACCGGCGGCATGACCCGCGATATCGAGCGCGGCACGCGCGGCATCGCATCGCTGGTGTCGTACACGCTATACAGCATTTTGCCTACCCTGGTTGAGATTACACTGGTTATCGGCTATCTCGCGCTGCATTACGATATCTGGTTTTCAGTGATCACTGCCGCGGCGCTGGTAGTCTATGTCATGTTCACCGTCGTTGTGACCGAATGGCGCACGCATTTCCGGCGGACGATGAATGATCTCGATTCAAAGGCCAATACCAAGGCGATCGATTCATTGATCAATTACGAAACCGTCAAATACTTCGGCAATGAGGATTACGAATCACGCCGTTACGACCAGGGCTTGCAACATTATGAAACCGCCGCGGTCAAGTCGCAAACTTCGCTGTCGATATTGAATACCGGCCAATCGATGATCATTGCGATTGCCGTCACGCTGATTCTCTGGCGTGCGACCCAGGGTGTAATTGACGGCAAGATGACGCTGGGCGACCTGGTGCTGGTCAATGCGTTCATGATTCAGCTTTACATTCCGCTCAATTTTCTCGGTGTCATTTACCGCGAAATCAAACAGAGCCTGGCCGACATGGAGCGGCTGTTTTCCCTGCTCGATCAGCATCGCGAAATTGCCGATGCACCGCATGCCGCGCCGTTGATCGCGCGCGGCGCCGAGGTCAGATTTTCCCATGTCAATTTCAGCTATGAGTCAACGCGGCAGATCCTGTTCGACGTCGATTTCACGATTCCCGCAGGTACCACGACTGCCGTGGTCGGACATAGCGGCTCGGGAAAATCGACGCTGTCGCGCCTGCTGTTCCGCTTTTACGAGGTCGAGGCAGGCGGCATTACCATCGACGGCCAGGATTTGCGCGACATTACGCAAGCATCGCTGCGCCGCGCAATCGGCATCGTGCCGCAAGACACCGTGCTGTTCAACGATACGATCGAATACAACATCGCTTACGGCAAACCGGGTGCGACCAAAGAGCAGATTGTTGCAGCCGCGCGTGCGGCGTATATTCATGACTTCATTGAAACGCTGCCGGACGGATACGCAACAATGGTTGGCGAGCGCGGCTTGAAGCTGTCCGGCGGAGAAAAACAGCGGGTTGCGATTGCCAGAACATTGCTGAAGAATCCCGCGATTCTGATTTTTGACGAAGCGACTTCGGCGCTCGATTCGAAGGCGGAACAGGCGATCCAGGCACAACTGAAAGAAATCGCGCAAAATCGCACTACGCTGGTTATTGCGCACCGTTTGTCGACGATTGCCGACGCTAGGCAGATTCTGGTACTCGACCATGGCTGCATCATCGAACGCGGCACGCATGCGCAATTGCTCGCCGCAGGCGGCGCGTATGCGCAGATGTGGGCGCGGCAGCAGGCCAGACCGGACGACGTTTCCGCTTCACCGTCGTCCGGAGAACTGAGCGCGGATGCCGCGATTGCATAACGGTCTGGCGTAATTGCGAACATGCAAGGCATTGAATCTGCAGCACTGGTTGTCCCGAAATTCAACACCGCCAAATTTGAAATGACGCAATATTTGAAATTAGGAGTGGTCACAGCATGTCTATCCAGCATGAAATTCCGTCTTATCTGACTTCGCATGACATCGGCGCATGGGGTGTTTATCTGGAGCAAATCGATCGCGTAACGCCGCATCTGGGGTCGCTGGCGCGCTGGGTTGAAACACTGAAGCGGCCAAAGCGCATTCTGATCGTCGATGTGCCGATCGAACGCGATAACGGCACGATTGCGCACTTTGAAGGATACCGGGTCCAGCACAATACTTCGCGCGGGCCGGGCAAGGGTGGCGTACGCTTCCATCAGGATGTGACGCTATCCGAAGTGATGGCGCTGGCGGCCTGGATGACGGTCAAGAATGCTGCGGTCAATGTACCCTACGGCGGCGCCAAAGGCGGCATTCGCGTCGATCCCAAGACATTGTCTCAAGGCGAGCTGCAGCGCATGACGCGCCGCTACACGAGTGAAATCAATATCATCATCGGCCCCAACAAGGATATTCCCGCGCCGGATGTCAATACCAATGAACAGATCATGGCCTGGATGATGGATACCTATTCGATGAACCAGGGCAGCACGGCTTCCGGTGTTGTAACCGGCAAGCCGATCTCGCTGGGCGGTAGTCTGGGGCGCCGTGAAGCGACAGGCCGCGGCGTGTTCGTCGTCGGCTGCGAAGCGGCGGCCAAGCTCGGCATCGATATCAAGGGCGTGCGCGTGGCGGTGCAAGGTTTTGGCAACGTCGGCGCCATTGCTGCCCGTTTGTTCGCCGAAGCCGGCGCAAAAATTGTCGCGGTGCAGGACCACCGGGCGACAATAGTGCGCGAAGGTGGACTCGACGTTGCCGCATTGCAAGCACATGTCGCCGAACATGGCAGTGTCGCAGGATTTGCCGGTGCGGAAGAGCTCAGTGACCGAGCGCAATTTTGGGGAATCAACTGCGATATTCTGGTTCCCGCAGCGCTGGAGCAGCAAATTACCGAAGTGAATGCACACCAGATTCGCGCCAAGATCATTCTGGAAGGTGCAAACGGTCCGACCACGCCGGCTGCCGACGATATTCTGCACCAGAATGGGGTGCTGGTAGTTCCTGACGTGATCGCCAACGCAGGGGGGGTGACCGTCAGTTATTTCGAATGGGTGCAAGATTTCTCGAGCTTTTTCTGGACCGAAGATGAAATCAATCTGCGGCTTACGCGCATCATGCGTGAAGCGTTCGCCGCCGTATGGCAGCTGGCCGAAGACAGGCATGTATCATTGCGCACTGCGGCATTCATTGTCGGTTGCACACGTGTGCTGCAGGCGCGCGAGATGCGCGGTTTATACCCTTGATCTTATTCGGCATAGGTGTGGGAATAAGGATATTGGTGATATCTTTCCATCAGGCACATAAAATGCTACTTTGCCCAAGGCAGGCAGACAAGCCGGCGGCTTTGCCGCAAATTCGCACCGTCAACGAGCGAGAGGGAGCCAGCGTTTAAATATAGTAACTTGTTATGCGCAAAAGAAGTGACGGGAAATCCCTTTTTAAACTAAGGTTTTGATACACTACGCCACATAATTTTCCAGGAGATGTTATGAAACTATCGAAGTTAATCACCGTGTTGATCTGTACCGGCCTGGTTGCGGGCGTTGCGCAGGCTCAAGCTCAAGCGTTGACCGGCACGCTCAAGAAAATCAAGGACACCGGCTCGATCACGGTCGGCCACCGCGAGTCCTCGATCCCTTTCTCCTATCTGGACGACAAGCAGCAACCGATCGGGTATGCGATGGATTTGTGCATGAAGGTCGTCGATGCGGTCAAGAGCGAGCTGAAGATGCCTAATCTGAAGGTCAACCTGCAACCGGTAACCTCCAGCAACCGGATTCCGCTGCTGCAAAACGGCACCATCGACATGGAGTGCGGTTCGACCACCAATTCGGTGGCGCGACAGCAACAGGTGGCGTTCGGCCCGACCTACTTCGTGATCAACGTGACCGCAGCGGTCAAGAAGAATTCCAATGTCAATGCCATGGCCGACTTGAACGGCAAGACGGTGTCCACCACTTCGGGTACCACATCCGTCCCGCTGCTCAAGGCCTACAAAAAAACCGAGAACACGCAAGTAAATGAAATCTACGGCAAGGACCATGCCGAGTCCTTCCTGCTGATGGCTGACGACCGCGCTGCAGCCTTCGTGATGGATGACATCCTGTTGGCCGGTCAGATCGCCAACGCCAAGCGTCCTGCGGACTACAAGATTCTGCCCGAGTCGCTGCGCCAGGAACCGTACAGCATGATGTTGCGGAAAGACGATCCGCAGTTCAAAGCGCTGGTGGACAAAACCATCGGCAACGTCATGAAGTCGGGCGAGATCGAGAAGATTTACGCCAAGTGGTTCACGAGCCCGATTCCGCCCAAGGGAATCAACCTGAACTTCCCGATGACGCCGCCCCTCCGCGAAGCCTTCAAGAATCCTAACGACAAGGGCGTATAAGCGGTTTGCATGTGAAGATGGCCGGAGGGCGGGATCGCCAATCCGGCTTTTTTTTGGCCGGCAGGCCGTGCTTGAGGCCGCCGGGCTTCTAGCAGAACGGTAAACTGTCGGATCGAGCCGTGGAGATGAAAAATGAGCCTGGGCATATTTCTTGAGCAGGTGCCCGACGGCGACGGGACCTGGGGGCAAATGCTGCTGGCGGGCCTGGGCTGGACGCTGGGAACCGCGTTCTTCGCCTGGATCATCGCATTCGTGCTGGGGTCGATCGTCGGTGTTATACGCACGACCGATAAGCGCTGGCTGGTGCGAATCGGTAACGCCTATGTCGAACTGTTTCGCAACATTCCTTTGCTGGTCCAGTTTTTTGTGTGGTATTTCGTGGTGCCGGGGCTGATTCCGGCGGTCAAAGTCTGGGTGACAACCCTGGATCCGACCGAGCATCAATTCGTGACTGCGGTCGTCTGCCTGGGTTTTTTCACGTCGGCACGGATCGCCGAACAGGTGCGTTCCGGTATCCAGGCCCTGCCGCGCGGTCAGCGCCTGGCTGGATATGCGCTGGGGCTGACGCAGATACAGACTTACCGCTTCGTGCTGTTGCCGATGGCTTACCGCATCATCATTCCGCCGCTTACGTCCGAGGTAATGAACCTGATCAAGAACACGGCAGTGGCGTACTCGATCGGCCTGGTAGAACTCTTTTTCCGCACCCGCGAGATGGCTGAAATGACGTTCCGCTACTTCGAAGCGTTTGCCGCCGCGACCGTGATCTATGTCGTGATTGCGATGAGCGCCAACCGCATCATGGCCTTCATCGAACGGCGGGTCGCCGTTCCCGGCTACATCGCAGGAGGCAAATGATGGGTGATCTCGACTTTGACGTCATTAGCCGCACCTGGCCGTATCTGCTGACCGGCTTGCAGTACACCGTGCAACTGACGGCGGTCGCCACGTTGGGCGGCGTCTTTTTCGGCACGCTGCTCGCGATGGCGCGCCTGTCGTCGTTCAAGCCGCTGGCATTTTTCGCGGCCGGCTATGTGAACCTGATGCGTTCCATCCCGCTGTTGCTGGTGATTTTCTGGTTCTACTTTCTATTGCCGATGATACTGCAGTCTATTACCGGATCAGAGCGCCCGGTGCAAATCGGTCCAGACCGTTCGGCCTACATCACCTTCATCATGTTCGAAGCGGCATATTTCTGCGAGATCATGCGCGCCGGTATCCAGAGCATCGCCAAGGGGCAGATGAGCGCGGCCTATGCGCTGGGGCTCAACTACTGGCAGTCAATGCAACGGATCATCCTGCCTCAGGCGTTCCGCAACATGCTGCCGATTCTCCTGACGCAGACCATCGTACTGTTTCAGGATGTGTCGCTGGTGTCGCTGCTGAACGTGACGGATTTCGTCGGCGCGTCGGTCAAGATTGCGCAGCGCGACAGCCGGGTGGTCGAGCTTTATCTGTTCGTCGCAATCGTCTATTTCGTGCTCTGCTTCGCGCTCTCGACTCTGGTCAGGTTGCTGCAGAAGCGTGTAGCCATCATTCGCTAAGGGTAACAATATGATAGAAATGAAAAACGTCAGCAAGTGGTACGGTGATTTTCAGGTTTTAAAGGATTGCACTACGCAAGTGGCGAAAGGAGACGTGGTGGTGATCTGCGGTCCGTCCGGCTCGGGCAAGTCGACCCTGATCAAAACCGTCAACGGCCTGGAGCCGTTTCAGAAAGGCGAGATCATCGTTGACGGCATTTCAGTCGGCGACCCGAAAACCAACCTGTCCAAACTGCGTGCGCGCATTGGCATGGTGTTTCAGAATTTCGAATTGTTTCCACACCTGTCGGTCCGCGAGAACCTCACCATCGGCCAGATCAAGGTACTTGGACGCAGCGAGGAGGAGGCGACCGCAAGAGGCCTTAAATACCTCGACCGCGTGGGCTTGATTACGCAAAAGGACAAGTTTCCCGGTCAATTGTCGGGCGGCCAGCAGCAGCGCGTCGCGATTGCCCGTGCCTTGTCGATGGACCCGATCGCCATGCTGTTCGACGAACCGACCTCGGCGCTCGATCCGGAAATGATCAATGAAGTGCTGGACGTAATGGTCGGCCTGGCGCAGGACGGCATGACGATGATGGTGGTCACGCATGAAATGGGTTTTGCCAAAAAAGTGGCAAACCGCGTTATTTTCATGGACCACGGCCGTATCGTCGAAGACTGCGCAAAAAACGACTTCTTTGGCGCGCCACGTTCCGAACGCGCACGCGAATTCCTGGCGAAAATTATTCATTGATTTCGCAATTGGCGCAAAGCCGCTTCAGCGAAGAACCAGAGCGGCTTTTTTATTGCGCAGTTTACAATGCATCTAAGCAGTTACTGCGTTTCCTTTCTTGTTGCCTGCCGAATCCTCCAGAAAAATGAACCACCGACAAATTCTGATTGACAGCTTCCACGCTGCGGTTGCTGCCGCTGATCCATTGAATGTCGTTGCACAATATTTGCCTGCGCCGCCGAACGGCAAGACCCTTGTCGTCGGTGCAGGCAAAGCGGCTGCCAGCATGGCGCGCGCGGTCGAACTTGCATGGCCCGGGGAGGTGCCGCTGGAAGGCATCGTTGTGACGCGTTATGCGCACGGCATGCCGACCGAGCGCATTCGTGTGGTCGAGGCGGGCCATCCGGTGCCGGATGAAGCAGGGGAGGCTGTGGCGGCGGAAATATTGGCGCGCACCGTTCAGCTCACGTCCGATGATCGCCTGATCGCGCTGGTCTCGGGCGGCGGGTCGAGCCTGTTATCGTTGCCGGTGGCCGGGGTACCGATGGCGGATTTGAAAACAGTGACGAAAGCCTTGCTGAAATCGGGCGCGCCGATTACCGAGATGAATATCGTGCGAAAACATTTGTCGCAAATTCAAGGCGGGCGGCTCGCCGCGGCCTGCAAGGCGCCGGTTACCACGTTGATCGTCAGCGATGTGACCGGCGACGACCCGAGTGCAATTGCATCCGGCCCGACCTGCCCGGATGCAAGCACATATCAGGATGCTCTGGATATTTTGCGGCGTTTTGAAGTGCTTGCTCCTGCCACCGTAACGGCTCACTTGCAAGCGGGAGCCAGCGGCGCGATCGGCGAGACGCCGAAGCCGGGCAGTGCGGCATTCGCTCAGGTCGACAATATCGTGATTGCAACTGCACATCAGAGTTTGCAGGCGGCCGCCGAGTTCTTCAGCGCTCATCGCATCACGCCGGTCGTTTTGGGCGATACCGTTACCGGCGAGGCGTCCGAAGTTGCCAAGGTCTATGCGGCGCTGGTGCGCGAGATTCGTGCGTATCATCAGCCTTTCAAAGCACCGGTCGCACTGATCTCCGGCGGTGAGTGCACGGTCACCGTGCGCGGCAACGGACGGGGCGGGCGCTGCGCAGAATTTCTCGCGTCGCTGACAGTGGAGCTTGACGGCATGCCGGGTGTCTATGCACTGGCAGCCGATACCGACGGCATCGACGGTACCGAAGACAATGCCGGCGCGCTGTTGCTGCCGGACACCGGCAAGCGCGCAAAAATGCTTGGCCTGAGCGCTGCGAAAATGCTCGCCAACAACGACGGCTACAGCTATTTTGCGGCACTCGGCGATCTGGTCGTTACCGGTCCCACGCGCACCAACGTGAACGACTACCGGGTCATCCTGGTCCTGTAAAATTGCAGGCAATTCATCCTGTCCAATTGCCATGCAAAACGAATCGACTTCATCCCGGCCCCAAAGCATCACGATCACCCGCCCTGACGACTGGCACCTGCACTTGCGTGACGGCGCCGCGCTGGCCAGCGTGTTGCCGCACAGTGCGCGCCAGTTCGGCCGTGCGATCGTGATGCCGAATCTCAAGCCGCCGATAACGACCACGGCGCAGGCGGCCGCATATCGTGAGCGCATCATGGCGGCGCTGCCGCAAGGCATGCGTTTCGAGCCATTGATGACGCTGTATCTGACTGATAACACGCCGCCTGACGAAATCCGCCGCGCCAGGGACAGCGGCCTGGTGCATGCGGTGAAACTGTACCCGGCCGGAGCAACCACCAATTCCGCTGCGGGCGTGACTGATCTGTCGAAGTGTTACAAGACACTGGAAATGATGCAGGCGGTCGGCATGCCCTTCCTGGTGCATGGAGAGGTTACCGATCCGGCAGTCGATATTTTCGATCGTGAAGCGGTATTCATCGATCGTGTGATGCAGCCGTTGCGGCGCGACATGCCGGAACTGAAAATTGTATTCGAACACATCACCACCAGGGATGCGGCCCAGTATGTGAGCGAAGGAAAAGGCGCCATCGCGGCGACTGTCACTGCGCACCACTTGCTTTACAACCGCAATGAAATTTTCAGCGGAGGCATCCGTCCGCATTACTACTGCCTGCCGGTATTGAAGCGCGAAGAGCATCGCCAGGCGCTGGTCCGCGCGGCCACCTCCGGCAGTGCAAAATTCTTCCTCGGCACCGACTCGGCGCCGCATCCGAAAGGCTTGAAGGAACATGCGTGCGGTTGCGCCGGCTGCTACACCGCGCTGCATGCAATGGAATTGTATGCGGAAGCATTCGATCAGGCCAATGCGCTGGACAAGCTGGAAGCATTCGCCAGCTTCAACGGCCCGGCATTTTATGGGCTGCCGCGAAACGCCGATACAGTCACGCTCAAGCGTGAGACATGGACCCTGCCTGCCGAACTGCCGCTGGGAGACACAAGCATCGTGCCGCTGAATGGCGGCGAGAGTATTGGCTGGAAACTGGTTGGATAAATGCGGTTGCGCCGCTGGCAAACGGTGAAAAAA
>DASYKE010000048.1:0-12853 GCA_035995725.1 Burkholderiaceae bacterium
GGAAGAACTCGCACAAACGCTGCGCGCGCACAAGGCAAGCATCGTACCGATGGAGTCGGTCGTCAACCGCGCCCTGGCTGCCGTGCTGGACGACGAGTAAGACCCTCCGGCGCCGACCCTCTTTTTAATATGTTGAGGACAGAGTCCCTTCCAGGGATAGACATAACTCGGCGCCTTCGCGCCTTATAAACTCTGTCCCGCAATTTTTTTAATCCTTCATCTTCAGGTCGACCTGGTGCGGCACACCGCTTGTTCCCGGAAATGCGGCAAAGGCGCTGCGTATCATGTACGGCATGACCGCCGCAAGTGCGCCATTGGTGCCTTCGCTGACGACAGTTACATCGTAGAGCCTTTTCGAATCCGCTGCCTGCACAATGACTACCCTTAACTGGCGCGTAAACAGCTGGTAGCGCGATTCGCGCTGCTCGACCAGCGGAGGGCCGTACCAGAACGGATCGTAGAACGGACTGTAGTAGCCATAGCCATAACCCCAGGGGGGGCCGAAGAACGGCGGACCACCATACCAGGGGTCGACGATGACCGGCTGCACCACGCGTACATCGCGCACATGGATGCTATAGCTGATCGTTACCTTGAGCCTGGCCGTACGGGGGTCCGCAGCCTCGACGAAACCAAGGCGCAGCAATTCTTCGCGCACCAGATTTTCGTAATTGCGGTATTCCAGATTGTTTTCCTGCTCTTTGGTACGCTCGAACACGAAAGACTTATCCGGCAGATCTGCCGGCCATTCATGGAAAGCGATCACTTCGCTACGGATCGTCGTCGCGCAACCTGCCAGCAGCACACAGAGCATGGCGATCAAAACCGTTATCCGATGCCGCATCGCCATTCCTCCGGTTGACAAAAACTCCATGGTAAAGCTTTGCCAAAAAGGATTGTTACATTTTGTAAGCAATGAATACATCCCGAAAGTTAGTTAGTTTGTTTAATCAGAACTTGCAGGCCGGCAGGCTAAAACGAATATAACCTGCACAAAAGCGCAAGAAACTGAAATCTCTCAGCGCGGGTTTTCGAAGAAGATGTAATTCGAGCCGTAGTCGCTGATTTCAAAATAGACGTTTTTCTCGCCGGGGTCGGCCACCATGTTGAAATTTTCGTCGAGAACACCGTAGCCGAAGCGGTAAGGTCGCGGTCTGTTGTCATCGGTACCCATTGCGGTGGTCATCTTGTCGATTTTGATGAAGCGCCGCACCAGCTTGTCCCCGGCGTAAAATTCCAGCACGCCATTGGTGCCGGTCCAGTTCTGGACGTTGCGGCTGATCTTGTTTTGTTGCTCCTTGGTACATGAGGCAAGCGTCAGGAAAGCAGCCAGCAGAAAAAGAGATGTGACGAATTTCATATATCGGTTCCATGGATTGGTAAAATGGTATTTTGCTTTATTTCCAGCGACCCTCCTATTCTTATGCGTACCGACACTTCCCATGCGATTTATCGCAAAGACTATACTCCGCCCGGCTACTGGGTTGAAACCGTTGAAATCGGCTTCGACCTCGACCCGGCGACCACCCGCGTCGCCACCCGCATGACCTTGACGCGCAATCCCGCCAGCAAGAGCAAGACGCTGATGCTGTATGGCGAAGCGCTGGAACTGGTTCAACTGCGCATGAACGGCAGGGCGCTCGGCAAGCGTGATTATCAGCTTGCGAACGGAATCCTGGAGATTGCCGATGCGCCGGATGACGTCGTGCTCGATATCGAAACCGTCATCCATCCTGACCGGAATACGTCGCTGATGGGACTGTATGTCTCCGGCGGCAATTTCTTCACCCAATGCGAAGCGGAAGGGTTCCGCAAGATCACTTTCTTTCCTGACCGGCCGGATGTAATGGCGAAATACACAGTGATGTTGCGCGCCGACAAAAAAAGATATCCGGTTTTGCTGTCAAATGGCAATTTGATCGAGCAAGGCGATCTGGGCGACGGTCGCCACTATGCATTGTGGGAAGACCCGTTCAAGAAACCGTCGTATCTGTTTGCGCTGGTGGCCGGCGATCTGGTTTGCCAGGAAGAGAAATTCAAGCTCCAGTCCGGACGCGAAGTATTGCTGCAGGTCTGGGTCGAACAAGGCAATCTGGACAAAACACAGCACGCGATGGAGTCGCTGAAAAACAGCATTCGCTGGGATGAAGATCGCTTCGATCTCGAACTCGACCTGGATCGTTTCATGATTGTCGCGGTCGGCGACTTCAACATGGGGGCGATGGAAAACAAGGGCTTGAATATCTTCAACACCAAATATGTGCTTGCCAACCCACGGATCGCGACCGATGTCGATTACGCCAATATTGAAGCGGTGGTCGGTCACGAATATTTTCACAACTGGACTGGCAATCGTGTGACTTGCCGCGATTGGTTCCAGCTGTCGTTGAAAGAAGGACTGACGGTTTTTCGCGACCAGGAATTTTCCGCCGACATGATCGGTACCGATTCGGGCCGTGCGGTCAAGCGGATCGACGATGTGCGTGTGCTGCGGCAGGTGCAGTTTCCTGAAGATGCCGGCCCGATGGCGCATCCGGTGCGACCCGATTCGTATATGGAAATCAATAATTTTTACACTGTCACCGTTTATGAAAAGGGAGCGGAAGTAGTACGCATGTATCAAACTCTGTTCGGCCGCGACGGCTTTCGCAAGGGCATGGATTTGTACTTCCGACGGCATGACGGGCAAGCGGTTACCTGCGACGATTTCCGCGCCGCGATGGTCGATGCCAATGGCCGCGATCTGGCGCAATTCGAACGCTGGTACAGCCAGGCCGGCACGCCTCGCGTCAGCGTGGAAACGCATTACGATGCCGCGCAAAAGACTTACGACATCACGTTGTCGCAATCGTGTCCGGCGACGCCGGGGCAGGAAAACAAACTGCCATTCCACATTCCGGTGGCAGTCGGTCTGCTGGACGGCAGCGGGCGCGACATGCGGCTGCATCTGGATGAAACGATCGCCATCGGCAGCAGATGGCAGGATGAAAGGCGCAACGGCCACAGAACGGTGGTCCTCGAACTGACCGAGCCGAAACAAACTTTCCGCTTCATCGACGTGGCCGAAAAGCCGGTGCCGTCCCTGCTGCGCAATTTTTCCGCTCCGGTCATTCTGGAAGTCAACTATACGGATGCCGAACTCGCATTTCTGATGGCGAACGACACCGATCCGTTCAACCGATGGGAAGCGGGACAGCGCTTTGCGATGCGCCGGTTGCTGGCATTGACCGAATCGGTCCGGACCGATGCGCCGCTGAACGGCGAGGTCCTGAGCGAGACTGCGTTGAGCAATACTTTCCGCGCCACGCTCAATGACGCTAGGCTCGATCCGGCATTCCGCGAACTTGCGCTGGCGCTGCCATCCGAAACCATGGTTGCCGAACAGATGGAAGTGGTCGATCCGCAAGCGATCCATGCGATGCGCCAGTTTTTGCGTCGCACGTTGGCCAAGGCCTTGCGTAACGACTGGCTTGCCGCGTATCAAGCCAACCAGACGCCGGGAACATACAGTCCGGATGCCGAATCCGCCGGCAAGCGCGGGCTCCGGAATGCCGCGCTGTCCTATCTGGCCGAGCTCGACGATGACGATGCGCACAGCCTTGCGCAACACCAATACGACAACGCCACCAACATGACCGATCGGCTGGCCGCACTGTCTGCGCTGGTCAATAGCCGTGCACCCGGAAAGGCTGCTGCGCTCGACAAGTTCTATACCGATTTCGAACAGGAAGCGCTGGTGATCGACAAGTGGTTCACGCTGCAGGCGATGGCTCGCACAACAGATGTCAACGCGGTGCGTGTGCTGATGCAGCACCCGGCATTCTCGATGAAGAACCCGAACCGCGCGCGCAGCCTGATTTTCAGTTTCTGCAACGGCAACCCGTCCCGGTTTCATGCACCCGACGGCAGCGGCTACGCATTCTGGGCCGAACAGGTCATCGCACTGAACGCGATCAATCCGCAAGTCGCAGCGCGGCTGGCGCGCAGCCTCGACCGCTGGCGCAAGTACGCACCGAAATTCCAGGAAAAAATGCGAGCTGCGTTGCAGCGAGTCGCCGATACCAAGAATCTGTCCAAGGATGTACTCGAAGTCGTTACCAAAGCCCTCGCAAATTGATCATCGCCGATAGTGAAAGAGATTTATGAAACGCATCAGCCTCACGCAACACCTGATTGAAGAGCAACGTCTGTACAACACCATTCCGGCTTCGCTGCGGCTGTTGATCGAAGTGGTCGCCCGTGCCTGCAAGACCATCAGCCATTCGGTCGGCAAAGGCGCGCTGGGTGACGTGCTGGGCAGCGCGCACAGCGAGAATGTGCAAGGAGAAGTGCAGAAGAAGCTGGATGTGATCTCCAATGAAATCCTGCTGCAGGCCAACGAATGGGGCGGCCATCTCGCGGCGATGGCATCCGAAGAAATGGAAACCATCCACCCGATTCCGAACCGTTATCCGATGGGCGAATACATGCTGCTGTTCGACCCGCTCGACGGCTCCAGCAACATCGATGTGAACGTATCGATCGGCACCATTTTCTCAGTGCTGAAGGCGCCGGAAGGCATGATCACGCCGACTGAGAAGGATTTCCTGCAGCCAGGCACCAAACAGGTTGCGGCCGGCTATGCGGTCTACGGGCCGCAAACCGTGCTGGTGCTCACCACCGGCAACGGCGTGCAGTGCTTTACGCTCGACCGCGAAATGGGTTCATGGGTGATGACGCAACGCGATATCCGGATTCCCGCCGAAACGAGGGAATTTGCGATCAATGCATCCAATGCGCGCCACTGGCATCCGCCAGTCAAACGTTACATCGATGAACTGCTGGCCGGCAAGACCGGCCCGCGCGGCAAGGACTTCAACATGCGCTGGATCGCATCGATGGTGGCCGACGTGCACCGTATCCTGAACCGCGGCGGCATCTTCATGTACCCGGCCGACCTGCGCGAACCAGACAAGGCCGGCAAGCTGCGCCTGATGTATGAAGCCAACCCGATGGCATTCATCGTGGAACAGGCCGGCGGCGCGGCGACCAACGGCCAACAGCGCATCATGGAAGTTCAGCCGGAAAAGCTGCACCAGCGCGTGCCTGTGTTTCTGGGATCGAAGAGCGAAGTCGAGCTCGTTACCGGCTATCACAAAGGCTGACAGTATTTTGTTTGCTGCCAATGCTTCGCCGATGCAGGCCAGTTACGATGAGGAATGCAGGGCGGCAAGCAGCAATGAGCTAGAAATCAGCGGTAATCGATCCCAAGCCGCAATCGTCCTAGCAGGCAAGGCCGATTTTTTGATAGAATACGCGTCTTCGCTGATGTAGCTCAGTCGGTAGAGCAACTGATTCGTAATCAGTAGGTCGGACGTTCGATTCGTCTCATCAGCACCAGTAAAATCAAGAGCCCATAACTTTAGCGAGTTATGGGCTTTTTGTTTTCGGCTATAAAGTAGACGCTACGTAGACAATAAAAGCTGTTTTGTCTGTGTATGCAAACTTCACCCGCTAGGTACGAGTAGTTACAAGTAGTTGGTAATGCTCTACCTTCAGAACTGAAGCGATTTGCTCCACGTTGTCAATAGCAACATTTCTTCCCTCATGTTCAGCAGAGCTGATGTAGGCACGATGAAGCCCCGCCAGCTCAGCCAGTTTTTCCTGTGATATTTCCTGTTCCCTGCGCACGCGCTGCATGTTTAGTGCAAAGAGCGTTCCGGCATCGGGATATTTAGCCAAGCAAGAGCAGTAGCGATACAGACCGCCCCGTATGTAGCATATTAGCTGCGAGAGCAGTCGCCAAGTTACCGCTACTCCTCTGCATGGTCCGGCAGCTTCAACCTGCCGGTATGGAAGTCGTATTCATACACTTCGCCATAGCGCCCCCATTCGACCGCCACCTCCAGCACGCGCTTGGCTTCATCCGCCTTCAAAAACTCCTCCAGCAGCTCAATGAAAGGCTCTTCCGGTAGCGTGCCGGTCGGCTCTTGCTCCAGTTGCTGGCGGATGCGTGCTGCCAAAGGCACATGGGTCAACAGCTGCTGGCCAAAGATTTCCTTTCTCGACGTGTGGTCTGCCTCGACATAGCGGCGGCCAAGCGGAGTCAGCGTAATATCTCCTTTTTCCACCTGTGCCAACCCAAGCAAGCCAAGCGCTTCATACGTTGGGAACAACTCCTCGTCTGGCAGTTCTGCCTCTTCCGCCAGTTGCGGCAGGTCGGCACGGCCGCGGAACGGCGCATCTGCCAACAGGTCAAGAATGCCTTCGATGCGGCTGACGTCGGTTTCGGGCAAACGATACCCCGGATGCGTAGCAGGTACCGCGCCAGCGCGGGCTTCCTGGACCGGGCGCATCGTCATCAGCCCATACACTTCATCAATAAGCGCTCGAACCTCCATTGAGTCGACAGTGCGAGGCCGCGGCAATTTGATTCTGACTTCGCTGCGAATTCGCCCGGGCCCACTCGACAGGATAATAATCCGGTCAGCCATCATGACTGCTTCTTCGATGTTGTGGGACACAATCAGGATGCCCTTGGTCGGAATCCGGTTGCTGTCCCAGAGGTCGAGAATATCGTCTCGCAGCGTTTCTCCAGTCAGCACGTCCAGTGCTGAAAACGCTTCGTCCATCAGCAATACATCAGGATTGGTCACGAGCGCTCGGGCAATGCCAACCCGCTGCCGCATGCCGCCAGACAGCTCGCGTGGCAAGGCGCCACCGAAGCCAGCCAAGCCGATCAGCTCAAGCATCATATCCGCGCGTTTTTCTCGTTCTGCCGCAGGCACTCCCTGCGCTTCCAATCCCAGTTCAACGTTCTGCTGCACTGTCAACCAGGGGAATAGCGCGAACGACTGAAATACCATGGCGACGCCGGGCGCCGGCCCATAGATGCCATTCCCGCGATAGGAGGCTTTACCAGCATCGGCAGGAATCAGCCCAGCCATGATGCGAAGCAAGGTCGATTTGCCGCAGCCCGATTTTCCGAGCAGCGCGACGATTTCACCTTCAGCGAGCGAAAAATTGAGGTCGTCGAGGACTAAGCGCGGTGCGCCGTCGGCGCTGCCAAATGACTTGGTGATGCCATTGAGTTCCATCAATACATTCTCGCCCATGATTTTTCCTTAACGACTGCGGTCTTCGGCCAGCAAATACAACTTGCGCCAGAAGAACCGGTTCAACAACATGACGAATACGCACATCACTCCAATGCCCAGCGCAATGCGATGGAAGTCGCCGGCATCGGTCATCTGCTTGATATAGCTGCCGAGCCCGTCAGCGACCAGTGTGGTTTTGCCCCAGGTGACGTATTCGGCAACGATACTGGCATTCCACGAGCCGCCGCTGGCGGTAATCGCGCCGGTGACATAGGCAGGGAACACTGCCGGCAGATATATCCGTTTCCATTTGAGCCAGCCTTTCAAGCCAAGATTATCGGCCGCCAAGCGCAACTCGTTAGGGATGGTTGACGCGCCGGCGACCACATTGAACAGAATGTACCATTGGGTGCCGAACACCATCAGCGGACTCAGCCAGATATTCGGATTAAGCTTCAGCGTCACCAGCGTGAACACCACCAGCGGAAACATCAGATTGACCGGAAAGGCTGCCAGGAACTGCGCGACCGCCTGCACCCGCTGCGAATACTGAGGACGCAAGCCGATCCAGACGGCAATCGGCACCCACACGATAGAAGCCAAGCCAATCAGCAACAGTACCCGGATGAGCGTAATCGTTCCGAGTCCAACTACATGCGCTGCCTCCATCCAGCCGACATCGCTGTGTATGAATACCACAAGGCGATAGACGGCTAGCAGCGAGACGACTACTATCAGTACATCCCACGCGCGTGCCAAGGACCGGCCGAATGCGCGCGGGCGAGCCTCTTGCGACGCCCCCGTGTGTCGCACACTGAACCAGCCCAGCGCACCGCTCAGCGCCAGCCAGAAACGGTCAGTCAATGCCCGTATCCAGCGGCTGCGCCGCCCCCAGTCCAGAAGCCACGAACGCTGTGCGGTGTCGCCCTGCGATTCCTCGAAGCGGAATTTGTCGGCCCAGGCCAGGAGCGGCCGGAAAAACAGCTGGTCGTACAGCACAATACCTGCCAGCATTGCGCAGATTGCCCAGGCAATGGCGCGGCTGTTCTCGGCTTCGATGGCAACAGCAATATAGGCGCCGATACCCGGCAACTTGATGTCCTGCCCGGCTACTGAAATCGCCTCGGCGGCGACCAGGAAAAACCAGCCGCCGGACATCGACATCATCATGTTCCACAACAAGCCCGGCATCGCGAACGGCAGTTCCAATCGCCAAAAGCGCTGCCAGCCTGACAGGCGGAACACACGGGACGCTTCATTGAGCTCGGGCGGCACGGTACGCATCGATTGGTACAGGCTGAACGTCATGTTCCATGCCTGCGACGTGAAAATCGCGAAAATCGCCGCGCACTCGACGCCCAGCATATTGCCGGGGAACAGCGCAATGAACGGTGCAATCGCAATAGCCTGGAAGCCGAGAATCGGCACCGACTGCAGAATGTCGAGCAGCGGAATCATTACCTTTTCTGCAGCCTTGTATTTCGCCGCAATCGCTGCAAACACGAAGCTGAACAGCAGCGCGCAGGCCAATGCGGTGAACATGCGCAAAATCGTGCGCAGCAGGTAATACGGCAGATACACCGGGTCGAGCGAAATCGGCGTTGCCTGGCCGACGGTGAACGGCCGGGTCATTTGCATCGCGCCGAACGCCAGCGCAGCCAGCATGGCTAACACCAGCGGCAGCAGTATCCAGTCCCAACGGTTGGGCCCGGTCGCAAGCAGCGAGCGGTCGGCACGGCGCGGATTGAACAGCTCAAACATCATGAGTTCCTGGTTAGTATTGCGCGTGCAGCCGCATGGATCCGACATTCACAGGGCCGCGGTCCGCGTTGTAGGCGGGATTGGCAATACGCTGATAGTCCAGCGTTACCCATGCGTGTTTGGCGACATTGAGACTATAGTAGGTTTCCACGATGGACTCTGGCCGATAATTCAATTTGCCGTCCCCAATGAACGCGCCATGGCCGCCTGCCGCCAGATAATCGCGATGGGCGCTCGACAAGCCATTGCGCACAAAGGCGATGCCGACCGTATCGTCACCGCGGTTCCATGCCCGTCCTTTCATGACAGCCCCGGCAGAAAGGGAACGTTCGATTTCAGTGAACGCAAACGTCTCTGAAGCCCCGTCATTCCAGCTGGCTCGGGCAAAGATGCCGGTATCGGGGGTCAGATTTTGTTCGGCATTGATACCAAAGCCATATTTCACGCGCTCCTTGCGCACGAGAGACAGATCCGGCACGCCACCGTTATTTGGTGCGTTAGCCAGCGCATCGCGAAATCCGCCCATGTTGGCCTTGTTACGAAACGCCAGGAAACGCAGTTTTCCTGGCTGATCGCCGATGGTATGCGCGTGTTCCAGTTCGATCTGGTCTCCGTAATGCGTAAAAATCCGTGTGTCGAGCGGCAAGCCATTGGATTCCGCCGGCTGCATGAACCGTCCGGCGCGAATCGCCCAGTCATCGTAAAAATATTCGATGGCCGCACCCCAGGAATAGCCGCGTGCATCGGCCGCAAAGTCATACGCGCCATGGGCGAGCAGCGCCCAGTTCAGGAACTGCGTGCGAGGATCATGCGCAAACGAGCTGTTGTCGAATATATCGATGACGGCAAGATTACCGGCAGTGACGACGATGCGCCGTTTGTCGACCATGCCGGCCAGCTGGTTGGCATCGGATTCGACCGCTTCCTTTTCGCCGCCGTGATTCCAGGTTTGGCGCAAAAACAGGCGGGCGCGGTATAAGGTTGGATTGGGCCCGCTGGTTTTTTGCTGTTCTCCATTGGGGAAGCCACCCAAGCCTCTGAGCTCGGACAGTGGAACGCCCTGCACGAGCTCGGGGTCGAAATAAAGTTCGCCGCCACGCCATGGGCGCCAGCCGAACGCCGCAGTAGCGCTGAAGGTATAAGCCTTTTCACGCTCAGGCCGCAGGCTAAAGTCGCCTGTATACAGTGCAGGGAAAGACGGTTTGGTTTGCCAGATGTACGTGGTCTGAAAGTGTGCATTCCAGGCTTCTTCCTTGACGTCCTCTGCATGCGCCGAAACCAAGGAGCCGAACAGCGTTGCGAGAATGAATGCGATTACCGTCTTCTTATTGCTTTTATACATTGGTACCTCCGCCTGGTATGAACGACAGAGTACCTTTCATCAGTACTTGTTCAATGCCCGCCAAAGCAGAAGCATCGCGACGGCGCCAGACCCAACAAATTAGCACGACGCAGACGCAACAGCAATGGCGTTCGCTGCTTGTACGGCAGCGAATCCAGCACTTAATAGATTGTTTTTGGAATTCTGACTCTCCCGGAGAAAGTCCGGGATATCGGGATACCATCATCCGCCCATGGCGCGATGACGGCAGGAGAGGGGACCCTGCGTTATCTTGCCGAGGCAGAACCAGACAAGGTCTGGCAACAACTACCACTCGAACAAGTGCCCATGAAAGGGGCTCCATAAACTGAAAACAGGCGAAGTGTAATTGTGTATCCTTTCTTCCGTCAAGAAAAAATATCAATGGCGTCAAGAAGCGAACACGACAGGTTAAGTTCAACTGGCTTAACCGCGACTTTCAGACCGCATTACGCCGACGGCATCACAAACATCGCTACCATAGCGGTTGCCATCAATAGGTGGCAATACCGCTTGGGCCATCGTCCGCTGCACAGGCGATTAAGGAGTCGATATAGAGAATCCGCCTTTTGCATGAACCGCCTCCAATAAGTGATATAAAAGCTTCTACGCTTTTGATTGTGACAATTTTGTTCTAATGAAATAATAAAATTATCGCAACAAAATCTATGTACAAAATCTTCCTATCTTCCTTTATACCGTTTCAGGTAAAAGCCCGATTGCACTGATGAATTTCAATCGTGGTATGGACGATTTCTTCATGCACCGCCATCTGTTCACTAACTTTTTTCGGGGTCAGTGTCTGGTCGTGCGTGACAACGCTTAATGCACAAGAATAAGACTGCTTCCCGACTCGCCAGACGTGCAAGTCCACGACCCGGGTATTGCCGGCGTCAGACCCAGTCTCCACTGCCTCACGAATCTCTTTAACAACCGGATGGTCCATCTCCCGGTCCAGCAGCACTTTGCCAGTCTCGGTAATCAAGTTCTTTGCCCAGATCGCCACCAACACCGCACCGACTATACCCATCGCCGGGTCCAGCCACGACCACCCGTACAGCCAACCTCCGGCCAATGCAATGATGGCCAATACCGACGTGACTGCGTCGGCAATGACATGCACATAGGCTGACTTCAGATTCAGGTCGTGCTGATGATGGTGATGGTTGTCATGACCATGGTGATGGCCGGCTTCGCCATGATGATGGTGTGCGCCGCCCAGGATAAAAGCACAAACAATGTTCACAACAAGTCCGACAGCCGCAACGATCATTGCTTCTTGATAGTGAATTGGCTGGGGAGACAGGATGCGCTCGAACGAACCAAACACCATCAGTGCGGCGATACACATCAGGAAGACGGCACTGGTAAAGCCGGCCAGCACTTCAATTTTCCAGGTGCCAAATGTAAAGCGAGGGTCTTTGGCATACCGCCGTGCAACCGTATAGGCAAAAGCGCTCAAGCCAATTGCAAGCGCATGCGAACTCATGTGCCAGCCATCCGCCAACAGCGCCATCGAATTAAACCACCATCCTGCGGCAATTTCCACGACCATCATTGCTGCGGTAATCCACATTACAGCCTTAGTCCCTCGCTCGGCCGCCATATTGCCTTCTTCAAATACGTGACTGTGGGTCCAGGCTGAGAGATTGTCTGTATGGTGTACGTTAGTCATATGTCTTTCTTTGCCGCCGCGCTGAGCGAATAGCGTTCAACTTTCTGTTCACGGCGAGTCCGGTCATTAATGATTTGATGCGAGCGGAAATCGATCATCTTTTCCCGCTCGCGGGCGCCGTTACGCGTACGCAGCCAACCCATGCAGAAGCTGTCTTGCTGTCGGGCACGCAGATGTCGATACAGGCTGATTTAACAGCCATGTGAAGCCAGCCTTACTTGAGATAGGAGCGAACGACTTCGACCAGCTCGTCAGCTCCTTTCATGCGCTCTGCGTCGCTGGCAATGGCTGGGCTTGCCACGTGCTCGCGAATATGGTCCTCAATTACCTCTGCCATGAGGCCGTTTATCGCTCCACGGGTTGCAGCAATTAATTGCAATACTTCAGTGCAACCGTTTTCACTTTCCAACGCTCGCTCGATTGCTTCAACCTGCCCGCGAATGCGCCGCACACGGTTGAGAAGTTTCGTTTTCTCCCGGGTGGTATGAGCCATGGTTTTTCCAAATATCAAGTAAAATTACTATAGGGGGGTATAGTATCATATTCGAACCCATAATTTGCGGATTTGCCTGAAAGGCATTTGCGATGGTTTCCTTGTGTTCCGCTACAGTTGATTGGCCGAGCCGCGCAGAGATGATCAGGTCTACAAAGTCCAGTCCGATTGCTGCGGCCCTTGTGTCACTGCCTGGGCCGGGCTATTTGAAGATAGCTTCCAAATCTGCCTCGGCACCATATGAGTCGGACAAGCTCAGTACATTTTCTATGTACTCAAGATGCCCGAGCATGCAGTGGATGGCCTTGTCGGCATCGGCGGCAGCGATGGCGCCGATGATGTCGCTGTGCTCATGATGCGGACACGATGGTACAGACGGAGAATCGTAGAGCACGATAATCAGGCAGGTCAGTGAAGCGAGCTCGCGCATGAGCTTGGTCATTATCGGATTGCCAACCAGTTCAGCGATCAAAATATGAAATTCGCCG
>DASYKE010000049.1:0-10282 GCA_035995725.1 Burkholderiaceae bacterium
GCCGTGTGTATCGAGTCGCCGAATTACGGCACGCGCGCGTCGACAGTGGTGCAATTGCACGCCAACAATGTTGCGGTGCTGAACGAGCGCGCAATCAGGTAGGCTATGGCGTTGGCCTTGGCGTTGCATTTCCTCCGGTCACATTCCCTTCGGTCACATTCCCTGCGAGCGCTGCACTCCCTTCGGCGACCAACGGGAGTGCAGCGCTCGAAGCGCAGTACCGGTTAACGAAATACATGCCGCATGCGGATGTGCGGAATGCCGGCATCCGGAAATTCCTCGCCTTCCGGCACGAATCCATGGCGCGTATAGAACGGCACCGCATGTAGCTGCGCGTTCAACATCACCGCTTTGTCCCCGCGCTTTTTCGATTGCTGCATCAGCGCGGCCAGAATCGCGCCGCCGATCCCGGTTCGCCGCATCGATTTCCTGACCGCCATGCGGCCGATGTAACCGTTGGGCAACAGGCGCCCGGTACCGATTGCCGCGTCATTCTTGTCATGGACGACCGCATGCAGGCAGACCTTGTCCATGTCATCCCATTCCAGTTCGACCGGGATATTCTGTTCGACGATGAAAACTTCGTAGCGTACCGCTTGCGCACCGGCCTGCTGAGTGTCCCAATCACCCACGGTAACGTGGAAATTCATTGCGGCATCGGTCATTACGCTACCAATTGGTTTCAGAGACGATCTTCCACTGCGCGCCTTCCCTGGCCCAGTATTGGCGTTTGCGGATCGAGTGCTTCCTGTTGCCAATCGATGCGTCCTGCGTGAAGGTGCCGACAATCAGATCTTCCTGCCCCGGATAGATAAAGAAGCTGGTATCTCTTAATGTCAGCGAGATATTGCGCACGCCGTTCGGCTTTGACGTTGGCCTTGGCGTTGCATTTCCTCCGGTCGTCGACTGTTGCTGCTTGACGAACCAGGTATCGAGATTTTCGCCTTGCGCGGATTTGAAGTGTTGCGAATAGTTCGCCATCAGGCGGGCCGGATCCAGGCTCTCGACATCGCGTCGCCATCCATCCACCAGCTTGGCGGCAAGACTGCGTTCGACATCCCATTTGGCTTTGCTGACGAATTCCACCTGGTCGCTGATCACGATCGGAGTTTTGCCGATTTCCACCGATGCGGAAAGCTTGTGCAGATCCGGATTGGTCAATACGACGCATCCGTCCGATGACAGCGGCGGGCGGCTAAAGCTGTCTGACGGGGTGCCATGCAACCAGATGCCCGACCCGCTGCGGCCATGCAGCTTGTCCCACTCGTTCGGATAGCTGATCGGCAATGCGCCTGCGCCATAAAAATCGGGCAGACGCGCTCCGGCCAGGCGCCCGGTAATGTAATACACTCCCAGAGGCGTTTTCTGATCACCCTCCTTAAGTTTGTTAACGCCCAGTTTGCCCTGGCTGATATAGTAATCAGCCACGAACTTCGGCTGTCCGCCCTTATTCTCATAGACATATAAACGGGATCGTTTGGCATCCACGATCAACGCATATTTTTGATCTCCGCGCAACTGCAGGATGGAACGCGGCACCAGGTTGGGGTCCGGCCGTTCCCGCAGCGATTTCAGACGCGCCATCGCTTCCGCCCGCAGGTTGTCGAGCTTTTCCGCTGAACCGCCGGCGACTGCGCCGAAGGTGGTGACCGGTCGGGTATGCATGAGCAGCAAATCCCCGCGAATCAGGTGGCCGAGTTGAAAATTCGGGTAGGCTTCGACCAGCGCATCCGCTCTCGACTGCGCCTGGCGCAAACGGTTTGCAGCCAGGTCCTTGTAGACCTCAATCAGCAGCGCGTCAGGATCGGGTTTGGCAGGCGTGCCGATGGCAGTCTTGTTTTTCGCCAGTGCGGGTGGCGATATTGCCCAGATGCCTGCTATCCAGAATCCGGATAATGCAACGACCAGGACTTGTTTGACGGCGCCTGCCGTTGAGCGCGCGAGCGCTGCACTCCCGTTGGTCGGCTGTGGCGTTGCATTCCCTGCGGTCACACTCCCGTTGGTCGGCGGTGCACTCCCGTTGGTCGGCGGTGCACTCCCGTTGGTCGCCGCAGGGAATGTGACTGAAGGGAATGCAAGGCCAACGCCAACGCCACAGCTGTTCATGATGGTCCGGAACATCAGCTTCCCGTACGCTCTTGCTTGATTTGCCAATTACTGCCATGCCTGGTCAGTACCAGCGTCTTGCGGCTACTGACCTTCAAACGGTCCGACACGTACATCTGGCGAAATTTGACGGTTGCGGTGTTGCCGTTTACCGCAACTTGCGGGAATTCGACCTTGATATTGATGCGGCCTTTGCCGGCGATGCGGGAACGGCGCTCCTCCACCCACGCCTTACGGGACAGGCCTCTTGGCGTCTCGAAATCATTGGCGTAGAAACCCAGATAGCCTTTCACATTTTTTGTGCTCCATGCGCTGGCCCAGCCATTGACAGCATTTAATACCGCGTCGCGATCGGTATTGCCGCCTGGCGCAAGTCCTGGCGCTGGCTTGGGCTCGATGCCGGCGACCGGGGAAAGGGATGCCGGCGCTACAGGTGCGGAAGCGGCAATTGTTGCAGGCGACGGCTTTGCGGTCGGCTGTGCATTCCCTTCGCCGACCAACGGGAGTGCAGAGCTCGGCTGAGCTGCCGCGACTTTCGAATCGGCGGATGCCGCTGGCGGCGCGGATGCTGCCGGAATCGGCCTGATCGCAGCGGACGTATTCGGTACAACGGTCACTTTCGGACTGACTCCAGCCGTGTTAGCGACAAGGCTGCGCACCAGCGTCAATTTCGACTTCGCATCCGAGTTGTCGGTATTGAGCTGCAGCGCCTTGTCGTACGCCTGGCTTGCGAGCTTCGCATGGATGTCGCCCAGATTTTCGTATGCAGTCGCATAAGCCGGATTGGTGTGGATTGCCTTGTCCAGTGCAGCACGGGCTTTGTCGTAGTGGCCGGCGGCGGCATATAGCACGGCCAGGTTGTTATACGGTTCCGGCAACGTGGGAAAATCTTCGGTCAATTTGGTAAATAGCGCAATCGCTTCCGCCGACTTGTTTTGTTCGGTGAGAATCACTCCTTTCAGAAACCGCATCTGCGCATCGCGTGGATGCCGGGCCAGAAAAGAATCGGCTTTGCCGAGCGCTGCGGCATACTCCCCGACACGTACCAGATTGGAAACCCCCACGGACTCGTCCGCGAATGCAGGATTGGCGAGCAATGCAGCAAGCAGGCCGCCAAGCACAACCACGTTGTTCAATACATCGCGCATACTTGGTTTGGATGCGCGGCGCGATTTCAAGTGCATGGTCTTCATTATTAGTTTTTACATCAATCGCGACAGCGAATTATGTCCGTTCTCACCCTCTTCTTCCGGGAGCGGGTTGGGATGTGAAGCGGGCAAGTGAGGGATCGAGGATTCACACTGTCACCCATTGTGCAATGTTCAATAATGTTATTTTGCGGCAAAAAACGTATGGTACACCTTCTTATAGTGCGCGAAACACTATCAAATCCGATTCTGTGTCGATTAAGCACCGGCTTTCGAAATGACGCACGTTGATTGCCATCCATGCAAGATAGATATTTACATTCTGCGTGGATTGAATAACAAGGCTTTGCGCTAACAGCAACCGTTTGGACGTGATATCGGATGCATGATATTTATTAAGTAACACAGCTTTGCAAACCGGATACTCGCATGGTACGGCGGCTGGACGGATCATTGTCCGGTCTCGTCAATGGCGATTGCTCGCGCAAGAATTTCAGGTCTTCAATTTTGCTCGCAACATTTCGCGCAGATGCGGCACAGCCTGGTAAGGATCCCCCGGATTGCGCTGCATTACGATATCTTCCATCCGGTTTTGCACGCCGGCTAACGCGCCGGGATGCGAGTAAATGTAAAACTTGTCGTCGCGGATCGCATCGAAGGTCCAATCCGCGACTTGCGCAGCCGATACCTTGCCCGATGTCACGGCCTTGTCGGACATCGCTTGCGCCGCAAGCTGGCTGGCGGTCGGCCTGGCATTATTCTTCAGGTTGTCGGGGCGATTGCGGTGCGACTGGCTGATGCCGGTCGGTACAAAATAAGGGCACAGCACCGATGCGCCGATCGGTGCATCGATCAGCTTCAGGTCCTGGTATAGGGATTCGGACAACGATATCACTGCGTGCTTGGATACGTTGTAGACACCCATGGTGGGCGCATTGAGCAAACCTGCCATCGACGCAGTGTTGACGATATGCCCTTCATAGCTTGAATCCTTGTTCGCGCATCCGAGCATCAGCGGTGTAAAGATACGCACGCCATGGATCACTCCCCACAGGTTGACGCCCAGTACCCATTCCCAGTCGGTTTGCGTGTTTTCCCACACCAGGCCACCTGCGGCGACGCCGGCGTTATTGAATAACAGGTGCACCGCGTTAAATCTAGCCATCGTCGCATCGGCCAATGCCTCCACATCGGCCGTATGACGGACATCGCAGCGCATAGCCATCACTTCCGCGCCCTGCTTCTCCAATTCTTGTTTTGCTTTGTCGAGCGCGTCCTGTTGCACGTCGGCCAGCACCAATTTCATGCCCAGCCTGGCGCCGATATTGGCGAACTCGCGTCCGAAACCGCTGGCGCCGCCGGTAATCACGGCGACTTTGTTTTGAAAATTTTTCATGTAGTCTTCACGCTAGGCCAGCTTGACCAGCTGCTTGCCGAAGTTTCGGCCTTTTAACAAACCGATGAATGCGTCGGGTGCAGATTGCAGGCCTTGTGCCACGGATTCGCGGAATTTCAGCTTGCCGGTTGCGACCAGCATGCCCAGCTCCTTCAAGCCCTGCGGCCATAGATGCATATGCTCGGACACAATGAAACCGCGCATTGTCAACCGCATGCTCAGTAATGCGCGCACGTTGTTGATCGGCATCGGTTCGCCGCCGTAACCCGCGATCAAGCCGCACAGCGCGATCCGGCCGAATGGGTTCATGCGCGCCAGGCTGGCATCGAAAACCTTGCCGCCGACATTTTCAAATACCGCATCGATACCGTTCGGCGTCGCCGCCTTCAGGTCCGCACCGAGATTTCCCGCCTTGTAGTCGACGCAGGCATCAAAACCCAGTTCGCCGACCACATAAGCGCATTTTTCCGCGCCGCCGGCGATACCGACCGCGCGACAACCACGTTGCATGGCCAACTGGCCGACGACACTGCCGACCGCACCGCTCGCAGCCGACACGACAATAGTTTCTCCGTCTTTCGGCTGCATGATTTGCGTCAGTCCATACCATGCCGTCATGCCGGGCATGCCTACCGCGCCTAGATAAGCCGACAGCGGAATGCGGGCGGTATCGACCTTGCGCAGCGACATGCCGTCCGACACGCCCAGCTCGGCCCAGCCGAGCATGCCGACCACCTTGTCGCCAGCGGCAAATTTGGGATTCTTGGATTCAACGACTTCGCCGGCAGTGCCGCCGATCATCACTTCGCCGATCGCCTGCGGTGCCGCATAGCTTTTGGCGTCTTCCATGCGTCCCCGCATGTACGGGTCGAGCGACAGATAATGATTGCGCACCAGTACTTCGCCATCCTTCAATGCTGGAACCGGCACGGTTTCCAAGCGAAAGTTTTCAGGAACGACCTGGCCTTGCGGCCGGGACGCCAGTACAATTTGCTGATAAGTGCTCATTGCGTCCTCATTTCGTAGCTCGGTACGGTCAACATCAGTCGAGCCCCAATTTTTTGGCGGCATCCGTGCGCTTCAGATATTTGAACGTGCCCATCGCCTTGGCGACCAGTCTGTCGCCGTCCCACAGTTCGCCCTCGCAAAAGCACATGGTCGTCGAGCGGTGGCATGCCTTGCCCTTGGCAACGATACGTCCGCCCGGTTTCCCGGCGGGCTGCATGAAGCTGGTCTTCATCTCGACCGTGACACCGCTTCGCGCATCCGGATCGAGCGAACGCCCTGCCATCGACATCACCACATCGAGCAATGTCATCGTCACGCCACCGTGGGTCACATGCCAGCTATTCATGTGCCGCTGCGTCAGATTCAGCGCGACCTGCGCCTCGCCATCGGCCATGCCAAGGAATTCGACGCCCAGATCGCTCAGGAATGGAATTTCCACCGGAAAGGGGTGAGGATGTGGCGATGTCATTGGCTTCATCATACTGCCGATACGCTGCGGTCGAGCGCAAGAACTTCGCGGGTAAAGCGCAGGCCAAACCGACCGCAACCGTCGATCATGCGGGCACTCCTGGCGGCGAGGTCAAACAGTTGCGGGGCAGTACACATGTTGCTTCCTTTATCCGATAAGGCTTTAAACGGGTTTCAGCCCGCTGCATTGTTGTAAAGAACTGTCAAATTTCATAATCGATGCATTGCCGCACCTGCCGTACTGCGCCGATGAACGGCTTGAGCGCGACATGCTGCGGATGTTCCTGGTAAGCGTCAAGTGCCGCCTTGGAAATAAATTCCGAATACCACACAATATCGCAACTAACCCCAACCCCGGCTTGGCAACCGCCGGCATGACTATCCTTTTTCTCCGCCTCCAGGCATCTTTAACCCCTGAGCGGCACGTGGTAACCTACATGAGTCTATTGTTAAATCGTTCGAGAATAGCATGATTTAGTACGATCGTTCGTAAAAAATAATGCCCGTTGGATATTCAATCAGTCTTTGTTTCAGAAGCTTTCAGAATGCCATCGCAGGGTTTGAATTGTAAGGTTCTGTAAGTTTCAAGCAAGCGTGCCGTAAGCTTCGGCTCCTAGACTCAGGGCGGTACCAAATGGGCAAGATCTAATTGCACATTCTATTAATCACTGGAAGGAGACAACATGGCCATAGCACAAACAGCTGCACGCGGCATCACATCAGCGGAGCGGAAAGTTATTTTCGCATCGTCGCTGGGTACCGTATTTGAATGGTATGACTTTTACCTGTATGGCTCGCTGGCAGCAATTATCGCCAAACAATTCTTCGCAGGCACCGATCCCAACACCGCCTTTATTTTCGCGCTGCTCGCTTTTGCGGCGGGCTTTATCGTCCGTCCGTTCGGCGCACTGGTGTTCGGTCGTCTGGGCGACATGATCGGCCGCAAGTACACGTTCCTGGTGACGATCGTGATCATGGGTACGTCCACTTTCCTGGTAGGCGTGTTGCCAACCTATGCCTCCATCGGTGTCGCTGCGCCGATTATCCTGATCTCGCTGCGGATCCTGCAGGGCCTCGCCCTCGGCGGCGAATACGGCGGCGCCGCGACTTACGTCGCAGAGCATGCGCCGAACGACAAGCGCGGTACGTTCACCTCGTGGATTCAAACCACCGCGACGCTGGGCCTGTTCCTGTCGCTGATGGTCATTCTGGGCACGCGTACCGCGATGGGCGAAGCGGCATTTGCCGACTGGGGCTGGCGTATTCCGTTCCTGCTCTCGGTGTTCCTGCTCGCTATTTCGGTATGGATCCGTTTGTCGATGAACGAATCGCCTGCATTCGCCAAGATGAAAGCCGAAGGCAAGACATCCAAGGCCCCGCTGTCCGAATCCTTCGGCGAGTGGAGAAATCTGAAAATCGTGATTCTGGCGCTGATCGGCCTGACCGCCGGTCAGGCGGTGGTGTGGTATACCGGCCAGTTCTACGCATTGTTCTTCATGACCCAGACGCTCAAAGTCGATCTTTCGACCGCTAACGTACTGATCGCGGCGTCGCTATTGATCGGCACGCCGTTTTTCGTCGTGTTCGGCGCATTGTCCGACAAGATCGGCCGCAAGAACATCATCCTGGGAGGCTGTCTGATCGCTGCACTGACCTACTTCCCGATTTTCGCTGCATTGACTCACTATGCAAATCCGGCGCTGGAAACCGCGATCAAGACTTCGCCGGTAGTCGTGACCGCAGATCCGGCAAAATGCCAGTTCCTGTTTAACCCGACCGGCACCAAGACCTTTACCTCTTCCTGCGATATAGCACGTACCGTTCTGGCAAATGCTTCGGTGGCTTACACCAATGAAGCTGCGCCTGCCGGTTCTGTGGCATCGATCAAGATCGGCGACAAGGTCATTCAGGGTTACGACGCCCACGCCATGTCCAAACAAGACGCCGCTGCGCAAGACAAGGCGTTCAAGAAAGACCTGGGCGATGCAATCAAGGCCGCCGGTTATCCGACCAAGGCAGATCCGGACCAGATGAACAAACCGATGGTTCTGCTTCTGCTGACGATTCTCGTGATCTACGTCACGATGGTTTACGGTCCGATTGCAGCGATGCTGGTCGAAATGTTCCCGACCCGCATTCGCTACACGTCGATGTCGTTGCCGTACCATATCGGTAACGGCTGGTTCGGCGGCTTGCTGCCGACCACCGCGTTTGCGCTGGTTGCATACAAGGGCGATATCTACTACGGTCTGTGGTATCCGATCATCATCGCTCTGATGACATTTGTGGTCGGCATGCTGTTCATCAAGGAAACCAAAGACAACGATATTTATGCGACCGAGCGCTAATCGCTGACAAGCATACTTTCGGGTATGCGTGAATTGAAGCCGCCAGGCAATTTCTGGCGGCTTTTTTATTGGCTGCTTTGCATCGACAGTGCAACTTGTCAGCGTGATCGATATAATGCGCATTTATTGACGTCGTCAGCGCCCCTTCCATCTTCCGCCTTTTGTTCCCATGAAGAAGCCATTCCGCCTCGGTACTCCGTTATCGTCATCCGCTACAAAAGTCATGCTGCTCGGTTCCGGCGAGTTGGGAAAAGAAGTGATCATTTCGCTGCAGCGCCTGGGTATCGAAGTCATTGCAGTCGATCGTTATGCGAATGCGCCCGGTCACCAGGTGGCGCACCGCGCCTACGTGATCGACATGACCGACGGCGCGGCACTGGCGACGTTGATCGAGCAGGAAAAACCCGATCTGGTGGTGCCGGAAATCGAAGCGATCGCGACACAGACCCTGGTCGAACTTGAAAAGGCCGGAAAAACAACCGTGATTCCCACCGCGCGGGCAGCGTGGCTGACGATGAATCGCGAGGGCATCCGGCGCCTGGCGGCGGAAGAGCTGGGCCTGTCGACTTCTCCTTACCGTTTTGCCGACAGCCTGGCCGAGCTGAAGGCGGCATGCGCCGAAATCGGCTTCCCGTGCGTGATCAAACCGGTGATGTCTTCATCCGGCAAAGGGCAAACCAAAATCGACAGCCCGGATGAGGTCGAATCCGCATGGAATTATGCAGCGGCGGGCAGCCGGGTCGATGCCGGGCGCGTGATCGTCGAAGGTTTCATCGACTTCGAATATGAAATCACGCAACTGACGGTGCGCGCGCTGGACCCATCCGGCCAAATCGTTACTCATTTCTGCGAGCCGATCGGCCATGTCCAGGTCAAGGGCGATTATGTCGAATCCTGGCAGCCGCACCCGATGCCGGCTGCCGCGCTGGCAAAGGCACGCGAGATCGCCAAAAAAGTGACGGATAACCTGGGCGGTCTGGGCGTGTTCGGCGTTGAACTGTTCGTAAAAAATGACATGGTATGGTTTTCCGAGGTCAGCCCGCGCCCGCACGATACTGGCATGGTCACGATGGCAAGCCAGATGCAAAGCGAATTCGAATTGCATGCAAAGGCTATCCTCGGCCTGCCTGTGAATGTCGCTCTCATTTCTCCGGCCGCCTCCGCAGTGATCTACGGCCAGCACGAAGCGGCGGCAATCGCATTCGATGGAGTGGCCGATGCGTTGCGCGTGCCCGGCGCCGATATTCGCCTGTTCGGCAAGCCGCAATCGTTCGCCCGGCGCCGCATGGGGGTCGCGCTGGCAGTCGCCAAAGATATTGAGACGGCCCGCAAGCGCGCCAAAGAAGCTGCCGCGAAGGTCAAACCGGTCACTACGGTTTAAGAGCGCCTGTATAAATTGATTTGCCATCCGCGTCGATGGAATACCCGGTCGGGTGTGAAGGCGGGGATGACACGTCTATTTGTATTTATGGAAGTGCCTTTGACGCAAAATCTCAGGGACTAAGCGTCAGTATCCCCAGCTTGTTTTTCTCCACCGCCAGCCGATCGGTTTTCATCGGCAGGTAAGCGACTTCCGACCAGCGCTGCACGTAATTGCGGTACAGCGGGGAAAAGACATTGCCCGACTGGCCGGTGGAATGGATGAAGAGCGAGTTTTCCAGGTCCGACAAATCATAGAGCGCGCGCAAGCTCGCCGCGTGGCGATTCGCGAAAGGCTCGGCTTCATCGCGCAGATTGTTGCGCCCGACATTGACGGTAAACGCATCGCCCGGTGTCGGAACCCGAATGTCGAACAGCCGGGCAAGCGG
>DASYKE010000050.1:0-7445 GCA_035995725.1 Burkholderiaceae bacterium
CATCGGCCACAACAGCAGCAAAGGTACCAGCATCCAGTCCAGGATTTCACCAAACAGCGAACGCTGGATGCGTTCTTCCGGCTGGGTTTCGATCGGTTCAACGGGCGCATGCGTTGCACCAACGGTCGCCGACGCGAAGGAAGCCGCTTGCGTGCGACCGGCATTCCAGAATGCCGCAAGGCCTCGGGGACGCTTCTTTCCGGGCGGAGTACTTTCCTCCCGGTTTGGGGCAGGGGCATTGAGACTTTCGGTGCGGGGAGGATCCCGCTCCGAAGCGGCCAGGGCCTTCGGTACGGCTTTCATAGGCGCCTTAGTCGGCTACCGGTGCGTTGCTTGCGGGCAAGTCGGAAAACTTTTCGAGGCAATATCCCAGGCCGCGGACGGTAGCGATGCGTACGCCGCCGATTTCTATTTTTTTGCGCAGCCGATGCACGTATACCTCGATCGCGTTATTGCTGACTTCTTCGCCCCATTCGCATAAATGATCAACCAATTGTTCCTTGGAGACCAGGCGGCCGGTACGCAGCAAAAGCACCTCGAGCAAACCGAGTTCGCGCGCCGACAGGTCGAGCATCTGGTCATTGAGGTAGGCAATGCGGCCGACCTGGTCGTAAGCCAGCGGTCCATGCTTGATGACGGTCGGGCCGCCGCCGGCGCCGCGACGGGTCAATGCCCTTACTCGCGCCTCCAGTTCAGATAATGCAAACGGTTTGGCCATATAGTCGTCTGCGCCCAGGTCCAGGCCCTTCACCCGTTGTTCGACCGAGTCGCCGGCAGTCAGAATCAATACCGGCAGGCGGGAATCGCGCGCGCGCAGGCGACGCAGCACTTCCAAGCCGGACATTTTGGGCAAGCCCAAATCCAGAATCAGCAAGTCGAAGTCCTGGGTAGACAATACGGAATCGGCCTCCTGGCCGTTTTTGACGCAATCGGTTGCATAACCCGATTGACGCAACGAACGGGTCAGGCCGTCGGCGAGCACACTATCGTCTTCGGCAAGCAAAATACGCATGGTCGGCGGGGAGCAGTCAGATTGATGTAGTCTATTGGGTTTCGTTCACAGCAGCAAGGCAGGCTTGGGGCCGGCAGTGGACGATATATCATTCCATTAATAAATAAAACATTGAGCTTGCATAAATCACTGTTTTTTTATACAGTATAGGTTGTGCCCTCAAAAGACGCCTTTAAAGTTATTTTTGATACCCTACTGCTGAAAGAACATTCATGGACGATAAAAAATCCGTACCAAGCTCGGATAAGAGCAAAGCCCTTGCTGCCGCCTTGTCGCAAATCGAAAAGCAGTTCGGCAAAGGCTCGGTCATGCGCATGGCCGATGGCGCCGTGGTGGAAGAAGTGCAGGTTGTTTCCACCGGTTCGCTCGGACTCGATATTGCGCTGGGTGTAGGCGGCTTGCCGCGAGGTCGCGTAGTAGAAATCTACGGACCGGAATCATCCGGAAAAACCACGCTGACATTGCAGACAATTGCCGAAATGCAAAAATTGGGCGGCACCTGCGCGTTTATCGATGCTGAACATGCGCTCGATGTCGGTTATGCGCAGAAGTTAGGCATCAATCTGTCGGACCTGTTGATTTCGCAACCGGATACCGGCGAGCAGGCGCTTGAAATCACCGATGCGCTGGTGCGCTCGGGCGGCGTCGATCTGATCGTGATCGACTCGGTTGCCGCATTGACGCCGCGTGCCGAGATCGAAGGCGACATGGGTGACTCGCTGCCCGGTCTGCAGGCGCGCCTGATGTCGCAGGCGTTGCGTAAGCTGACAGGTTCGATCAATCGTACCAATACGCTGGTGATTTTCATCAATCAGATCCGCATGAAAATCGGCGTCATGTTCGGCAACCCGGAAACCACGACCGGCGGCAATGCATTGAAATTCTATGCATCGGTTCGCCTGGATATCCGCCGCACCGGCTCCATCAAGTCCGGTGATGAAGTGATCGGCAATGAAACCAAGGTCAAGGTCGTCAAGAACAAAATCGCACCGCCGTTCAAGGAAGCGCATTTCGATATTCTCTACGGAGAAGGCACTTCGCGCGAAGGCGAGATACTCGACCTCGGCTCCGAAGCGAAAATCGTTGAAAAATCCGGCGCCTGGTATAGCTACAACGGCGAACGTATCGGCCAGGGCAAGGACAATGCACGCAACTATCTGAAAGAGCGCCCGGAACTTGCGCGCGAAATCGAAAACAAGGTACGCGTTTCACTTGGAGTGCCTGAGTTGGGAGCGATCAAAGGCGCGGAGCCGGCGGCGAAGAAAGCCGGCAAGGAAGCAAAAGAAGCAAAAGAAGCCACCAATAAGGAAGCCAAGGAAGTAAAAGAAGTGGAATAACCCGGATAGATGATGCTGAATGGCATCATCTATTCCTGCGGGGTTTGTCTTTTTAATCCGGCATGATTAAGTGTTCGTTTAATGGTGTCCGCCAACCCGCGCTGCCGAATGTCCCAAGAGGACTTCCGAGCTGTGCATTCCCCTTGGTCGGCTGTGCACTCCCGTTGGTCGGCTGTGCACTCCCGTTGGTCGCCGCAGGAAGTGCGACCAACGGAAGTGCACAGCTGACCGCCGGGAATGCAAGGCCAACGCCACAGTCTTCGGGCGTGGATATGGTCTGGAGACAAGCGAGAGGGTGCGGCTCGATACTGTCGTGTCGCATCAAGAGGATGCCATGGCAGCATTGAAAATCAGCCTGAAAGCGCGCGCTTTGCGGTATTTGTCGGCACGCGAACATAGCCGTCTGGAATTGGCACGCAAGCTGTCGCGCCATGCGCAAGAGGGGGACGATGTCGAGGCCTTGCTCGATGCGCTGGAAACGGCAAAATTATTGTCGCAATCGCGCTTTTCAGAATCGCTGGTGCATCGCCGCACCAAGCGCTTCGGCAATAACCGTATCCTGGCTGAACTGCAAAGTCATGGTATCGACGATAACGCGCTGGCCGATATTAAAGCCGATCTGGACGGAAATGAAAGCGTCCGCGCGAGCGAAGTCTGGCGCAAAAAATTCGGCCATCTCCCGGTGGACGCCGCCGAGCGCGCCAAGCAGATGCGATTTTTGCAGCAGCGCGGTTTCTCGCATGGCGCCATACAAGCCGTCATGCGCAACATCGACCAGGCTGACGATTGACCTATCGTCAAATTCGGCAGTTGTGATCCTGTCCGTCAGTATGATGATTGCCGTTCGCCCCGAATAGTCCGTTAGGGCGTATCGAGGGATCTCCGGACGCAAACACAATCCCCTTCCCTATGCTGTGCCATTCAGCACAGACTTCGGTATGCCCAAAAAGCGCCACCCGGGCAAACGGTAATCATCATCAACTTCAATCAGCACATACCTCTCCATGCAATCGCCCTGAATGCCATGAGTACCGGGGTGGCTATGCCGCGTCCGGCTGTGCTACACTTTTACGGTTTTCGCAGCGTCTCATCGGTAGCTGCTGCCGTAAAAAACTGCGGCAGCGCAAGCAAATGCGGCGCCCCATTGTATTTGCCGCTTCGTGCGGCATTGGTCTTTATGCCTCTCTCTACCGATACCCCGCCACGTGTTGAAGCACCCTCGCCCCATCCAGCTCGAAACATTCGTGCGCGTGACGGCTCGCGGGATATCGACGTCCGCATTAGCGATATCAAGACCAGCGACAGGCAGTCAAGTCGTGGTACGAATCCCAATCCAGTAGTTTTCTCAATTAGCGTCTGAAGGGAAGTTCGCATGAAAATCCATGAGTATCAGGGCAAAGAAATTCTCCGCAAATTTGGAGTGACGGTTCCGCGCGGCATCCCGTGCATGACCGTTGAGGAGGCTGTCAAGGCGGCCAAAACGCTGGGCGGCCCGGTCTGGGTTGTCAAGGCGCAAATCCACGCCGGTGGCCGCGGCAAAGGCGGCGGCGTCAAAGTCGCCAAATCGCTTGAGCAAGTCAAGGAATATGCCAATGCCATCATGGGCATGCAGCTGGTCACGCATCAGACCGGACCGGAAGGCCAGAAAGTGCGCCGCCTGCTGATCGAGGAAGGCGCCGACATCAAGAAAGAACTGTACGTCAGCATGGTTACCGATCGCGTCAGCCAGCGCGTGGTGCTGATGGCGTCCAGCGAGGGCGGCATGGATATCGAGGAAGTTGCGGAAAAGCATCCTGAGCTGATTCACCAGATCGCGATCGACCCGGCGGTCGGCCTGACCGATAAGGATGCTGACGCGATCTCTGCCAAGATCGGCATCCCGGCTGCATCGATTGCCGATGCGCGCACCCAGTTGCAGGGCCTGTATAAAGCGTACTGGGAAACCGATGCGTCGCTGGCTGAAATCAATCCATTGATTCTGACCGGCTCGGGCAAGGTCATCGCGCTGGATGCCAAGTTCAATTTCGATTCCAATGCGCTGTTCCGCCACCCGGAAATCGTCGCCTATCGCGACCTGGATGAAGAAGATCCGGCGGAAGTGGAAGCTTCCAAGTTCGACCTCGCCTACATTTCACTCGACGGCAATATCGGCTGCCTGGTCAACGGCGCCGGACTGGCGATGGCGACGATGGATACGATCAAGCTGTTCGGCGGCGAACCGGCCAACTTCCTCGATGTCGGCGGCGGCGCGACGGCCGAGAAAGTGACCGAAGCCTTCAAGATCATGTTGAAAAATCCGGGCTTGAAAGCGATCCTGGTCAATATCTTCGGCGGCATCATGCGCTGCGACGTGATCGCCGAAGGTGTCATTGTCGCTTCCAAAGCCGTGTCGCTCAAGGTGCCGCTGGTGGTGCGGATGAAAGGCACCAACGAAGACATCGGCAAGAAGATGCTGGCCGACTCTGGCTTGCCGATCATCTCGGCCGACACGATGGAAGAGGCGGCGAAGAAGGTAGTCGCCGCAGCCAAAGGTAAATAATAAATAAATACAGCTGTCGTTCCCGCGAAGGCGGGAACCTAGCGTCTTGCAGTCGATGGACAAATATTATTATGTTTATATCTTGGCAAGCGGACGTAACGGCACGTTATATGTTGGTGTCACGTCTAGCCTGATCAAGCGGATATGGGAACACAAGAATAAATTTGTCGAAGGCTTTACCAAGCAGCACGATGTTGATCAATTAATGTGGTTTGAGCAGCACGGGGAAATCGAACACGCAATTACTCGTGAAAAGCAAATCAAAAAATGGAATCGTGCCTGGAAAATCCGCTTGATTGAAAGTGCTAATCCTTACTGGAACGACTTGTATTTGAACCTTACACCATAAAGACACTGGGTTCCCGCCTTCGCGGGAACGACAAGTAAAAAGGAAACTAAATGAGCATCCTCATCAATAAAGACACAAAAGTCATCACCCAGGGCATCACTGGCAAGACCGGCCAATTCCACACTCGCATGTGCCGCGAATACGCGAACGGGAAAAACTGCTTCGTGGCCGGAGTAAACCCGAAAAAAGCGGGTGAAGACTTCGAAGGCATCCCGATTTTCGCCAATGTCAAGGAAGCGAAAGCCAAAACCGGCGCTACCGTATCGGTAATCTACGTACCGCCGGCGGGCGCCGCGGCTGCCATCTGGGAAGCGGTCGAAGCCGGCCTCGATCTGGCGATTTGCATCACCGAAGGCATCCCGGTACGCGACATGATGGCCTTGAAGGACCGCATGGCCAAAGCCGGCAGTAAAACCAAATTGCTGGGCCCGAACTGCCCCGGCCTGATCACGCCGGATGAAATCAAGATCGGCATCATGCCCGGCCACATCCACAAGAAAGGCCGTATCGGCGTGGTGTCGCGTTCCGGCACCTTGACCTATGAAGCAGTCGGCCAGCTGACTGCGCTCGGCCTGGGCCAGTCGTCTGCCGTCGGCATCGGGGGCGACCCGATCAACGGCTTGAAGCATATCGATATCATGAAAGCGTTCAACGACGATCCGGATACGGACGCGGTCATCATGATCGGTGAAATCGGCGGTCCCGACGAAGCCAATGCCGCATATTGGATCAAGGACAACATGAAGAAGCCGGTAGTAGGCTTCATTGCGGGTGTGACCGCTCCTCCCGGAAAACGCATGGGCCATGCCGGCGCGCTGATTTCCGGCGGTGCCGATACTGCGCAAGCCAAGCTGGAAATCATGGCAGCCTGCGGCATCAAGGTAACCAAGAATCCATCAGAAATGGCTCGGTTGCTGAAATCTGTGTTGTAATTGCGATTCAGGTATTGCCAGGCTGCCTGAAAAGCAGCTTGCGGGGAGCTTCGGCTCCCCGTAGTATTTTGTACTGAACTTTTCGAAAAGCGGCATGGATATTTTGACAGCGTCAGATCAACCGCATTCACAGCATTCCCGCAGACGGTTGGCATCTGAACCGGGGAATGAATCTCGTGCTGCGGCCGTAGACATCCCAAATCACCCTCGAATTGCCGCGTTCCGCAGTTCGGCTTTTCTCGGAAAGCTTAAAACAGTATTAGTGCTTCCAGTGTCATTTGCCATCGGCTTAGGCGTATAACCTCCATGGCCCATCACGCCGAGCTTGAATTCGCTGCAAAAACCGACATCGGCCTGGTCCGGCCGCATAACGAGGATTCCGTTGCGATCAGCGCCGATAGCGGACTCGCCATCCTTGCTGATGGAATGGGCGGCTATAACGCGGGAGAAGTCGCGAGCGGCATTGCGACGGCGGTGCTCAGGGAATCGCTGGAACAACGGCTGCGGGATCCACAGTTGGACAAAGGCTTCAACCGGAACCGGCGCATCCGGCGGCTGGTCGTGGAATGCGTATTGCATGCCAACGCGTCCATTATAGAAGCAGCCAGGACGGAACCGAAATACAGCGGCATGGGAACGACGCTGGTGGCGGCATTATTCCATCACGATAAAGTCACCATAGCGCATATCGGAGATTCCAGGGCTTATCGCCTGCGGCAAGGCCAGATGCTGCAGATCACGCGGGACCACTCCTTTCTGCAGGAGCAGATCGATGCCGGATTGATCAGCCTGGAAAACTCGCGAGTCTCGCAAAACAGAAACCTCGTCACGCGTGCGATGGGTGTCGATCACGACGTCGAGGTGGAAATCCACGATCACGCGACCGAGGCGGGCGACATTTACCTGCTGTGTTCCGACGGGTTGTCCGACATGTTATCGTCAAAAGAGATATCGGACATCATGACGACAATGAGTTCGGATCTCGACGCCGGATGCGATGCGCTGGTAAAAAAAGCAAATGACAATGGCGGGCGCGATAATATTTCCGTTATCTTGATAAAAGTAAAATCAAACAATACCGAAACAACAGGATTGTTCGGGCGGGTGTCGAAACGGGTTAATAGAACCTCTAGAAACTAATTTGTCGTCCCCGCGCAGGCGGGGATCCAGTGACTTTCCCTTTAAAAGCAACGACGCTGGTTTCTGCCATAGCCTGCCCTTGAAGGGGTTTGTCGGGGGCGAGAATGACAAGGCTTAGTATATTTTTAGAGCCCTT
>DASYKE010000051.1:0-25521 GCA_035995725.1 Burkholderiaceae bacterium
CCAATTGCAATGCTGGAGTCCGTCTTTATAAAGGACAACTGAGTTACACTATTCCAGAGCAAAATAATAATTTGGATCAGGATTGTGACGTTCGGAATCTGCATTGATATAACTGCATGTCTGCTGTGAAATTCAAGTGCCGGGGCATAGCCCTGCGCATGGTGCCAATTGTTTGAAACATGGAGAAGGTTCCATGAAACAAATTTTGCCTGATCTGCGCGAGCGCCTTGCCGGCCAGGGAGCGGTACTTGAAAGCAGCACGCCGGAACAGATGGCGGCCATTATCAAAAACGATCCGGCGAAGTGGGCCAAAGTGGTCAAGAATACCGGCGCTCACGTAGAATGATGGCCCTGGCCCGGAGCACGCAGTGCCTGCACCGGATTGATGTCTAACTGATTTTCGCGGCGCCCTGGACCGGCGTGCGGTTTAAATTAAATACCATGCCGATCCTCACCGCACTCAATCTCTATCCGATCAAATCCTGCAGCGGCATTGCATTGGGCGAAGCGACCGTGACCACAGCCGGTTTGATGAGCCAGCATATTTACGATCGCGAGTGGATGATTGTCGACGCTCAAGGCAATTTCCTGACGCAGCGCGAGTATCCAAAAATGGCGCTGATCGAGCCTCGCATCAAAACCGATACGCTGGAACTGCGCGCACCTGGCATGTTGCACCTCCAAATCCCGCTGGACCTGCCCGACCCGGATCACCATGCGCCGACGATGACCGTACGAGTCTGGAATGACCGGGTAAAGGCGTATGACTGCGATGAAACAACGGCAACCTGGTTCTCGAATGCGCTTGGCACAAGCTGCCGACTGGTGCGCTTTCACCCCGATGCCGTACGTACTGCAGATCTGCAATGGACCGACGGCATTGAAGCACAGACCTTGTTTTCCGACGGCTATCCGGTCCTGGTAATTTCCGAAGCATCGCTGGAAGATTTGAACGGAAAATTGACAGCACATGGGCGCGAGGCACTGCCGATGAATCGCTTTCGTCCGAACATAGTGATCGACGGAATCCAAGCATTCGAAGAGGATTATGCCGCATCGATCAGGATCGGCGCTGTCGTTCTGAAGCCGGTCAAACCTTGTCCTCGCTGCCCAGTCCCTTCGGTCGACCAGACCACCGGCCGCATCGGGCCGAGCCCGCTAGACATACTGCAATCCTACCGCGCCAACCCGAAGGTCAACGGCGGCATCACATTCGGAATGAATGCGATCCTGCTGGCTGGGGAAGGCCAGACGTTGCACGTCGGGCAGGAAGTTGAAGTCGATTTCGCATTCTGATTGAAACACGCTCTACCTGATCAAATCGGCCGGTATTGCGGCTGTTTGTTACCCGGAGTAATATCTCGGCGGATGTGCCGACTGGCCTCATGTCTGTATTGGCCACATCACGCGGAGCTTACCTCATGTCGAATGGGCTGCTTTCTGAATATCTGCAACTGCGGGACCAGCTGACAGATCTGCTGGAGCAGGCGCACCGCAACCAGCAAATCATGCGGCGCAATCAAATGCTCGATTTGAAATTCATCGGTGCCGACAGCTTTCGTGAATTGATCGACAGCATATTCCAGACTTTCACCGAATCTTCCGAACTGGATGTGGTCACCTTGTTGCTGCTCGATCCGGAATACGATATCCGGCGCATTCTGGTCAATCTGAATATCGACTACCGCGAATTTCCCAATTTGCTCTTTCTGCAAAATGAAACGGAACTCGGCGAATTGCACGGCCGTCTGCAAAAGCCGGTGCTGGGTCCCTACTCGGAACAAATGTACGGGCCAATGTTTCCGGACCCGATGATTACCCCTGTCAGTGTCGCCATTGTTCCGTTGCTCCGCAATGACAGGCTGATCGGTTGCCTCAGTCTCGGCAGCTCTCGGGAAAAGCGTTTTGCCGACAACATGGCAACCGATTTCATCGAGCATCGGGCATCGATAGTCGCAATATGCATTGAAAACGTTATCAACAAGGAGCTTCTTAAACATATCGGAATGACCGATCCTCTAACCCGTGTCAATAACCGGCGTTACGTAGAACACCGGCTGCTGGAAGAAATTGGGCGCAGCCATCGTCAGGGATATGCGCTATCGTGCATGTACATCGACATCGATCACTTTAAGAAGATAAACGACAAGGTCGGGCATCAGGCCGGCGACGAGGTATTGCGCGAAGTGGCAGCGCGCATCAAGGCGGAACTGCGCCTCAACGATGCGTTGGGACGTTTCGGCGGAGAAGAATTCCTGGTGCTGCTGAGCGATGCCGAACTGGTCGATGCAACCGGCGTTGCCGAACGAATCCGTGCCGGCATAGCCGAGCAGCCATTTACGCTCAACTCCGGCGCAAAGCTGAGCGTGACGGTATCGATCGGTATTGCGACTTTGATTGAGCCGGATCGTACCGACGCGATTGAAACGATCGCGCAAAAATTCGTGGCACGCGCCGATCAAGCGCTTTATCAGGCCAAAGCAGGCGGACGCAACAAGGTCGTCAGTATCGATTAGATGCCTGCCGCAAAAAGGCAAAAAGGGCAGATCAATCTGCCCTTTTTTGTCGACTGGGTTTACCGTTATTGTGTTTTCAGTTCATTCTGCAAACGCTCGTATTTTGCCTGCAACTGCTCCTTCGTTTCGCGCCATGCCGGATTGAACGGGATGCAGCTTACCGGGCAAACTTGCTGGCACTGCGGCTCGCTGAAATGACCGACGCATTCGGTACACTTGTCAGGATCGATTTCATAAATCTCCGGCCCCATGTAGATTGCGCCATTCGGACACTCGGGCTCGCATACGTCGCAGTTGATGCAATCGTCCGTAATCAGAAGTGCCATACTTCCCCCTGAACCCGCATCGGACAAGCGACATCGACCGAACGATTTCTCCAAACGCTTGCAAGGGTTTGCAGCGCAGCCTGGCGCGAAGCAGCGCTTTGCGAAACCCCAAGCCACATATCGATAGTCAAAAGTGCCATAACAAGCTTGTCCGCCTATTCTCCCTGCGCTTCGATCTTCTGTTTCAGCCACTTCTCGACTGACGGGAAAACAAACTTGGAAACATCGCCGCCCAGCACTGCGATCTCGCGCACGATGGTGCCGGAGATAAATTGGTATTGATCGGACGGCGTCAGAAACATCGTCTCGACATCGGGCAGCAGATACCGGTTCATGCCTGCCATCTGGAATTCGTATTCAAAGTCGGATACCGCCCGCAGGCCGCGCAAAATCACGCGTGCGTCGTGCCGCCGGACAAAATCCTTCAGCAGCCCGGAAAAGCTTTCGACCTGTACGTTCGGGTAATGCCCCAACACTTCGTTGGCGATCGTCAACCGTTCTTCCAGCGAGAAGAAAGGCTTCTTGTTCTTGCTGTCGGCGACGCCGACCACCAGCTTGTCGAACAGGCCCGACGCACGGCGCACCAGATCTTCATGGCCGCGCGTAAGCGGATCGAATGTTCCCGGATAAATTGCTGTGACCATCATGGCCCCCTAAGGATGTCACCTATATATTAGAACGCGCATTATGCCTGAAATTCAATCTGCCTCATTGCGACGCAGCAAATGATAAAAGACCATTCCCGCCTTGTCGGCCCGCACTATCTGCCAGCCGGTGAGCCAGTCGGGCATCGCTTCGCTGCTCAAGGACTGCTCCGCTTCAGCATATACCAAGCCATCGTCGGCCAACAGGCGCTCGCAGACCGGCAGCATTTTGGCAAGCCAGTCCTGATGATAAGGCGGATCGAGAAAAATCACATTGAAACGGGCGTTTTCACCACTTGCACTACTGATACGTGTTGCGAGATTTTGCGCCGTCGCCAGCGCATCTCCGCGCACGACGGTAATTTGTGCAGCACGCAATTTTTCCTTGGTTGCCTGCAATTGCTGCGCTGCCGGGCCATCGGCCTCGACCATCACTACCCGCTCCGCTCCGCGGCTGGCTGCTTCAAAACCCATCGCGCCGGTACCCGCAAACAGATCCAGGCAGGCGACATTTTCCCATTGCCCGTCCAGCAAGTGATGTAGCCAGTTAAACACCGTCTCGCGTACGCGGTCAGGGGTCGGGCGCAAGCCTTCTGCATCGAGCACCACAAGCGGCGTACGCTTCCATTGGCCGCCGATGATGCGGATTTGATGCGCCGGAACCGCGCGTGCAGCCCGTGCCGGGCCAGGCTTGTTTCCCTGCTTTTTGCGCATGCTATCGGATGTATCTTGCCGCGTCGGAATTTGCCGTAGTCTTGTAAAAGAACATCTGCAGTTTATATTGCCTGAAGCAAAAAACCTATTTTTCTGCTCCTACCACCACGGTCGCCAGCCGGTCGGCGGCAATCTTGCGGTTGAATGCGGCCTTGATGTCGGCTGCGGTGACCTTGGCCACGTTGGCAGTCCAGGTATCCAGATAATCAAGCGGCAGCCTGTAAAAACCGATGACGGCAATGTTATCCAGAATCTTGCGGTTATTATCGATACGCAACGGGAAACCGCCGATCAAATTGTCTTTCGCGGCTTTTAATTCCGCCGGTGTCGGTCCATCGCGCAAATAGGCGGCGAGCGTGTCGCGCACGACTTTGAGCGCCTCGCCGGTTTGTTCTTTCTGCGTTTGCAAGCCGATCTGGAACGGTCCCGGTTGCGCCATCGGGATGAAATAGCTGTAGGCACTGTATGCCAGACCGCGCTTTTCACGGACTTCGCGCGTCAGGCGCGACACAAAACCGCCGCCGCCCAGAATATAGTTGCCGACCGTAAGCGCGAAAAAATCCGGATCGCCGCGCGCCAGCGCGGGTGCGCCCATCAGGATATGCGATTGCGATGCAGGATGGGCAATACGTTCCTCCTGCCCTTGCGCCGGCGGCACGGGAGGCAGCACAGGCAGCGCGCCACCCTGCGGCAAGCGCACGGTCAGCTGCTGCGCAACCGCGTCGGCTTCGTTGCGCGTAACATCGCCGATCATCGCTATCACCGCATGGTTGGCAACATAATGCGTGCTATGGAATGCGATCAGATCGTCGCGCAGGATGGCCTCGATCGACTCCACCGTTTCTTCCTTGGCATACGGATGAGCGCGATATACCACTCGCCAGAATGCTTTGTCGGCGATCGCCTCCGGCTTGGTCAGATCCTCCTTGATCGCAGCGATGGTACGCGCCTTGTCGCGCGCCAGAAAAGCGGCTGGAAAACTTGGCTGCGCCAGCACGCGGGCCAGCAGCGTAACGGCCTTGTCGCGCTCGGACCGACTCGACAAGGTACGCAGCGTTTCGCCGGCACGATCGGCGCCGGCACCACCACCGCGCTGTGCAGCAGTATCGGCAAATGCGTCGGAAATCTGCGCCTCGCTCAGCGCAGGTTCTACCGTACCTTCCGGCGAGCGGGCTTCGCTCAGGCCGCGCGCCAGCATCGCATTGGTCAGCGCGGCCGTGCCGGCTTTTCCTGGCGGATCACGGCGCGAACCGGCATCGAATTCGATGCTGATATCGAGTAAGGGGATCGAATGATTTTCGACAAAAAAGACCCGTGCCCCATTGGCGAGCGTCCAGGTCTGGATCTGCAGCGCTGCATGGGCCGAACCGGATGCCAGCAGTATCAGCAAGATCAGCAGTTTCTTGAGCATGAGCATAGTCGTACCTTGGCTGTTCCTTCTCCTTGCTTGGAGAGCGGATGAGTTTATGGATCATTAATGCCGCAAGCCCGGCGGCGGAGCGGCCTTTTTTTCCGACAACGGCAGCGGCATCAGCGTGGCAACGGTCAGCGCATCGTCTGTGAAATATTTCTGCGCGACCATCTGCACTTGCTGCGGCGTCACCTGACCCAATTTCTCGATGATGCGGTCGATCAGTTTATGCGATATACCCGTCATTTCCATCGTACCGATTTCCATCGCCTGGCCGAAAATGGAATCACGCTTGTAGATTTGTCCGGCAATCAATTGCGTCTTGACGCGTTTGAGTTCCTGCTCGGATACGCCTTCTTTCGCAACCCGCTCAACTTCGGCGCGCAACCGTTTTTCCAGCTGCTCGACCGTGGTTCCATTTGCCGGCGTGCCATCCAGCACGAACAGCACCGGGCCGCGCGCATTGCTCGAATAACCGGCACCGGCGCTATTGGCCACCTTGTCGGTACGTACCAATTTTGCATTCAACCGCGCATTGTCATAACCGTCGAGTATCGCGGCCAGCACATCGAGCGCATGCACGTCGTCGTCCTTTTCCACATCCCGCAAAGCCGGCACCTTGAAGGCAAGCGCGACATAGGGGTTCTCGGCCGGCGCCTTGACGCTTACGCGGCGGGTACCGCGTTGCGGCGGTTCATTCTGCGGCTTGGTGCGTGGCACCATTTTTGGGGGTATCTTGCCGAAATATTTTTCCGCCAAGTCGCGCACTTGCCCCGCGTTCACATCACCGGTGACCACCATCGTTGCATTATTGGGCGCATACCAGCGATCGTGCCATGCTTTTGCGTCCTGCACCGTCATGTGCTGCAAATCGTCCATCCAGCCGATAACAGGATGATGATAGGGATGGGCGAAAAATGCGGTCGCATGCAGCGCTTCATAAACCAGCTGAATGGGCTGATCGTCGACTCGCCAACGGCGCTCTTCCATCACGACCCGGATTTCCTTGTCGAACTCATTTTTGTCGAACTGCAGGTTTGCCATGCGATCGGCTTCAAGGGCCATCACTGCTTCCAGCCTTGACTTTTCTATTTGTTGGAAGTACGCGGTGTAATCCTTGCTGGTGAAAGCATTTTCGCGCCCGCCGAGCGCCGCGACGCGGGCGCTGAATTCGCCCGGCTTGAGCTTCTTGGTACCCTTGAACATCATGTGTTCCAGCAGGTGCGCGACGCCGGTCGTACCGTTGACCTCATCCATCGAGCCGACCTTGTACCAGATCATATGGGCAACGGTGGGCGCCCGATGATCTTCCTTGACAATGACTTTCATGCCGTTCTTCAACATGAATTCTTGTGCAACCTCGGCCTGTGCCACCGGCGCCCAAATCAGCAGCCATGCCGATACAAATAATCCGATTCGAAATTTCATTGTCTGTGCTCTGATAGAATATGGAACCCATGCGATCAAACTCAGCGGGAAGAATTATTGAGATGAGTTCGGATTGTATCCCCTTGTCTGCAGCCTTGCTACGCAGCCTCTGACTGTACTGCTGACCCAATTCCGATGTTTAGTTTCTTCAAGAAAAAACCCAAAGATGCGGTTTCTTTGCCGCAACAGCCGGCGGCCCCCGCGAGCCCGCCCGATGCCCTGCCGACATCGCCTCCCGCTCAGCTTCAGGCTGAAGCTCAAGAGCTGATCATCCCTGCTGCGACACCCGCGGAAGCAAGGAAGTCTTGGCTCGCGCGATTGAAAACGGGCCTGTCCAAAACCTCGTCCAGCCTGACTACGCTATTTGTCGGTGCAAAAATCGATGACGATTTATACGATGAGCTGGAATCGGCGCTGCTGATGTCGGACGCGGGCGTGGAAGCGACGCAATTCCTGCTGAACGGCCTGAAGAGAAAGGTCAAAGAGCAAAAACTGACCGACGCTGCGCAAGTCAAGGCTGCGCTGCGTTCGCTGTTGCTTGAATTGCTTGCACCGCTGCAAAAGCCGCTGGTGTTGGGTCGCCACCAGCCGCTGGTAATGATGATCGCAGGCGTCAACGGCGCCGGCAAGACCACTACCATCGGCAAACTTGCCAAGCATTTGCAGGCACACGATCAATCGGTGCTGCTGGCAGCCGGCGATACTTTCCGCGCCGCCGCGCGCGAGCAACTGGCGATCTGGGGCGAACGCAACAAGGTAACCGTGATTGCGCAAGAGTCGGGCGATCCGGCCGCCGTTGCGTTTGATGCGGTCCATTCGGCACAGGCGCGCAACATTGATGTGGTGATGGTCGATACCGCCGGGCGGCTGCCGACCCAGCTGCATCTGATGGATGAATTAAAGAAAATCAAGCGGGTGATCGGCAAAGGCATGGCGTCGGCGCCGCATGAAATCCTGCTGGTCATCGACGGCAATACCGGACAAAATGCGCTAACCCAGGTCAAGGCGTTCGACGACGCGTTGGGACTCACCGGTCTGGTGGTCACCAAGCTGGATGGCACCGCAAAAGGCGGCGTACTGGCGGCGATTGTCAAAACCAGGCCAATACCGGTATATTTCATTGGAATTGGCGAAAAAATCGAGGATTTGCAGCCGTTCAATGCGGAAGAATTTGTCGATGCGTTGCTGAGCTGAACGACTACCTATGTCGATGATTGAACTCCATCAGGTTTCCAAGCAGTATCCGGGCAATGGGAAAGCGCTGTCCGGCATTAACCTGTCGGTTGCCAAAGGCGAACTGGTTTTTCTGACCGGCCCGTCGGGCGCAGGCAAGTCGACGCTGTTGAAAATGATTGCCGCAATAGAACGCCCGAGCACCGGCGTCGTGCAGGTCAATGGTCAGGATGTCGGCCGGCTTAAATCTTCCGGCCTGCCGTATTTGCGGCGCAAGCTTGGTCTGATTTTTCAGCAGCAGCGCCTGCTGTTCGACCGCAATGTGTTGTCGAACGTGACCTTGCCGCTGATTGTTACCGGCACTGCGAAAGAAGATGCCGAAAGGCGGGCTCGCGCCGCATTGGACAAAGTTGGGTTGCTTGACAAGGCCTTATCCGCGCCGCTGACTTTGTCTGGCGGTGAACAGCAGCGAGTGGCGATTGCCCGCGCTATCGTGCACCGGCCGCAAATCATCCTGGCCGACGAACCGACCGCGAATCTCGATCGCGACAGCGCCGTCAAAGTGCTGAATACGCTCAAGGCATTTCATGGCGTTGGCGTCACATGCCTGATTTCAACGCATGATGAGCTAGTCATCGAGAGTGCGGATCGAGTGGTTTATCTCGACCGCGGGAAAATTATCGAGACTTGGCGCAAGCAGGCGCTTGCAGGAACAACATGAAAAGCTGGTTGCGACAACACCGGTTTGCGATTGCGGATGCATTCTCCCGCATGCTCAAAACCCCGGGCAGCTTCCTGTTTAACGTGCTGGTGCTTGCCATTGCGCTGGCGCTGCCGTTTGCCGGATTAACGATCGTCGACAGCATACGTCCGGTATCCGAGCAGCTCGCAGTCGAGCCGGAAATCAGTATCTTCATGGCAATGGACACCCCGCGCGACAGGGCGACGGCGCTAGCGCCGAGTATCGGCCGCATTCTGGGAGACAGTGCAATCGCAGCCAGGCTGGAATTCGTCCCGCGCGAGAACGCCCTCAGCGCGCTGAAAGACAAGACTGGGCTATCCGATGCGCTGACGACGCTGGGCACCAATCCGCTACCGGACGGCTATGTGCTGAAGCTCGCCGGTTTTCAAAATGCAGCCGATGCGGCGCGAGTGGATGCGATCGCGGTGCAATTAAAGGCACTGCCAGGTGTCGAATACGTGCAGGTCGATTCGGCCTGGGTCAAGCGGCTGGCGGCGCTATTGCATGTGCTGCGGATGGCGCTGCTGTTGCTGGGCATCACGCTCGGCGTGGTAGTGATTGCCGTGGCATTCAACACGATCCGTTTGCAAGTGATGACCCAGCGCGAGGAAATCGAGGTATCCAGATTGGTGGGCGCAACGGATGCCTTCATTTACCGGCCCTTTTATTACAGCGGGGCGCTACTGGGCTTGTGCGCCGGCGGCATGGCGCTAGGCGCAGTCGCATTGGGGCTGCAGCCGCTCAACGCAGCAATTGCCGATTTTGCGCGCTTGTACGCGTCGGAGTTCCGCATCGCGCCGCTGGGCGTCGCTGCGTCGTTGTCGCTGCTGGCTCTCAGCGCCGGATTGGGCTTGATCGGCGCTGTGCTGTCGGTACGGCGGCATCTGATTCGCCTTGGTTGAATTAACTTTGCCAACGGCAATCTGCGGCTGTCCGGATTGCCACTTTTGATGGGCAAAGCTTGCGGCACTGAGCGAGTATTTGCCTTGGAAAAAGCTCCCTAGAACCCTTGGTATTCCATATGCCGGTAATACAACTTTGTGGCTTCGATCCTGTTACCTTGCTGTGACTCATGAACCCGAATTTCAAGGGCATATGTCGAATGATTTACCGGATCGTTTGAGATGGCGCAACTAATCTCATCCGTTTTGTTCTAAAGTAGACCTATAGAGGCAATAATTCATGGTGACCCAATAGCGTTTACACTATCGCGGCAGTTAATAATGCTCATTAGCACTCATCGATAGAGAGTGCTAATATAGTGTGGAAATATTGTGCTGGTTTTATGGTTTTATTTAAGCCAGTCAATTCCTGAGTTTTAAGGAAGCAAGGAGAAAACATGAAAACATCAATTGCGTCGGCCGCACTGGTTCCTGCCAGCCACAATGCGCTGGCTCTTGGGTTTTCTGGCAATTTAGGCAATATCGATGCCTATATTTCTGCCGTTAACCGTTTACCGATGCTGACCCACGAAGAAGAACTGTCATTGGCGCGGCGCTTGCGCGAGCATAACGACCTGGCTGCGGCGCAATCATTAGTGTTGTCGCATCTGCGTCTGGTCGTTTCGATCGCGCGCGGCTATCTGGGATATGGCTTGCCGCATGCCGATTTGATCCAGGAAGGCAATATCGGCTTGATGAAGGCGGTCAAGCGCTTCGATCCGGACCAGGGTGTGCGTCTGGTGTCGTATGCGATGCACTGGATCAAGGCCGAAATGCATGAATACATCCTGAAAAACTGGCGTCTGGTCAAGGTAGCGACCACCAAGGCGCAGCGCAAGCTGTTTTTCAATCTGCGCAGCCATAAGGAGGGATTGGATTCGATGACGCCGGCGCAAGTCGATGCGCTTGCCAAGACGCTTAATGTCAAGCGGGAAGAAGTCATCGAGATGGAAACCCGCTTGTCGGGGCGTGATGTCGCGCTGGAAGCACCAACCGATGATGAAGACGACAAATTCGCGCCGATCGCCTATCTGTCGTCCGACAGCAGCGAGCCGACCAAGGTATTGGAAGCCAAGCAGTTTGACCGCTTGCAATCGGAAGGCCTGGAAGCCGCGCTGGACAAGCTCGATGCCCGCTCGCGCCGGATCGTCGAGGCACGTTGGCTCGCCAATGACGACGGTTCGGGAGCCACCCTGCATGATCTGGCCGACGAGTTTGGCGTGTCGGCAGAGCGGATCCGGCAGATCGAAACAGTGGCGCTGAAAAAAATGAAGGGCGCGCTGGCAAACTTTGTCTAAATCGCGGCTTTTGTCTGCTTAAAAGCGCCCTTATGGGCGCTTTTTTATTCGCCAGCCTGATACGCTGCCTGTTTCAGGCGCCCGACAGCAGGATTTTCAAGTCATGCACGATCGGTTCGGCACCCTGCCCGTGGCGCACAAAAAGACGGACCCGTCCTTGCGGGTCGAACACATAACTGCCCGCGGTATGGTCCATCGTATAGCTGCCGGGCTGCTTGCCCGGCACTTTCTGGTAAAACACCTTGAATTCCTTTGCGACTTTTTCAGTTGCCGCCTTGTCGCCGGACAGACCCAGGAAGCGGGGATCGAAAGCGGGAATATACCTCGACAGCAATGCCGGAGTGTCCCGCTCCGGATCGACTGTAACAAACAGCACTTGCACGCTGTCGGCCTGCGGTCCCAGCTGCTTCATCACATTCGCCATTTCGACCATGGTCGTCGGACAGACATCGGGACATTGCGTATAGCCAAAAAAAACCATTACCGCTTTACCCTTGAAATCAGCCAGCGTACGCAACTTGCCCGTGTGGTCGGTCAACGCAAAATCCTTTGCGTAGTCCAGACCGGTGACATCGGTATTGATGAACGCGGTCTTGGTCGAAGACAGGAACATCCGGCTACCGTCGACACCTTGTTTGTCGCCGCAGGCAACCAGTGCAAGCGCTGCAATCAGGAAAAGAACGGCCGGGAATATGCGCATGATGTCAGAATTTCAGATAATGATCGACCAGCAGCGCGGCAAACAGCAGCGATAAATAGACAATCGAATAAGCGAAGGTCTTGCGCGCGACGGCATCGCTGTAATGGCGATAGATCTGCCATGCATACCATAAAAAAATTGCTCCAAGTACGGATGCGCTGGCGAGATAAATGATGCCGCTCATCTCTACCGCATAAGGCAGCATGCTGGTTGCAACCAGCGCAATCGTGTACAGCCAGACATGAAACTGGGTAAACTTCAATCCATGCGTAATCGGCAACATCGGCAAGCCGGATTTCGCATAATCGTCGCGGCGATACAGTGCCAGCGCCCAGAAGTGCGGCGGCGTCCAAACGAAAATGATCAGCACCAGTATCCACGCCTGCATCGGCACGTCATTGGCAATCGCGGCCCAGCCCAATGCCGGCGGCATCGCACCGGACAAGCCCCCGATGACGATATTCTGCGGTGTCGCAGGCTTCAGGATCATCGTATAGATCACCGCGTAGCCGACAAAGGTGGCGAAAGTCAGCCACATGGTGAGCGGATTGACAAAATTGTACAACACCCACATTCCGATACCGCCGATTACGCCGGAAAACACCAGCGTTTGGGCAACCGTTATTTCGCCGCGCGCCATCGGACGGCGCGCGGTACGGGCCATGCGCGAATCGATTTCACGTTCGACCAGGCAATTGACGGCGAATGCGGCGCCAGCCAGCAACCAGATGCCGACAGTCGCGGCCACAACGAGTTTCCAGTCGGGTAATCCGGGCGTGGCCAGAAACATGCCGATCACCGCGCAAAATACCGCCAGTTGCGTCACGCGTGGCTTGGTCAAGGCCCAATACTGGGCGATGCGGTTGGATGGAACGGTCAAGGTATTCATACGTGGGGAGTTCATGCGGACAATAGCCGCGCAGCAGCCCGATTCGACGCGGTTTCGTTCTGGATTCGAGCTTTGAAGTTTAACATGGTAAGCAACAGCACGAGGAGTGCCGCGCCACCGTTGTGTATCACCGCCAGCGCCAGCGGCCAATTCAGGAATACAGTCGACACCCCGGTCACGAATTGCAGCAGGACAATGGTCATCAGCCAGCGCGCAGTCTTGCGCAAGCCATCTATCTTGAGCGCTTTGTGGGCGATCCAGCCAATAAAGACCACTACCACCAGGGCGAAATTGCGATGCGCCCAGTGAATCGCGGTCAATGCGGAGAAAGACAGATATTCACCGTCGGCGGTTTTACCCAAACCGCGCCATAGCGTGAAGCCGTTAGCGAAATCCATTTGCGGCAATAACACACCGTGACAGAGCGGAAAATCGGTGCAGGCCAGCGCCGCATAATTGGTGCTGACCCATCCACCCAGCGCAATTTGAATTGCCAGCAGCGCGAGCGCCAATGCCGCCGGTGCGCGTAGTACGGAGGCCGAGTGCGACACCGGCAGGTGATCGCTTTGACGCGCGCCGAGCCATGTCAACAGCGCAAGCAAAGTCATGCCTAACAGAAGGTGCGTTGTTACGATAATCGGTTGCAATTTCATCGTGACAGTCCAGGCGCCGAAGGCCCCCTGCAGGCAGACGAATGCAAACAGCACGGTAGGAAACAGCGGCGAAAATTTCACGTCGCTGCGCTCCGATCTGAGCCACCGGCGCCATGCAATCGCCATCGTCGCGATGATCAGCACACCGACGCCCATTGCCAGATAGCGATGAATCATTTCGATCCATGCCTTCATGACCGTGACCGGGCCGGTGGGCATCGCCGCCTCGGCGGCGCTGATATGGGAATGCGCCTGCAGCGGATTGGCATGCCCGTAACAGCCGGGCCAGTCCGGACAGCCTAGGCCGGAATCGGTCAGCCGCGTGAATGCGCCGAACATGATCAGGTCGAAGGTGAGAAAAAGCGTGATCCATACCAGTTTGCGGTATTTGTCTGCATCGCTCGATACCCAGACGATTGCCAGCGGCAACAGCGCCGCCAGCAAACCCGTGATGGCAAGCTGGATCAGCATGACAGGCTGTTTCCTGTTGAAATAGACACTACTATCATCCTATGCGCGACGCTTTGAGCAATTTAGACAAGTCGTTCTTGATCCTGTTGGGGTCCGCATCCTTTGGAAAGCGCATCATCAGGTTACCCAGAGGATCGATCATGTAGATGTGGTCGGCCACCGTGGTGCCGGGCTCGACCGGCAGCCATTTTGTTACCGCATCCGGCCTGGCGCGCAACATGCGCGTGCCGTCATATTCACGCATGACGATCGTCTCCAACGGCTTGTCGTCGGTGATCAGCCATACGCGCTCGATCCGATCCATTTCCTTGCCTTGCGCCAGGCGCAACTGGCGCATGTCGTAGAGCTTTTTTTTGCACGATTCCCGGCAATCCGCATCATTCACCTGCAACATGATCCATTTGCCTTTGTATGTTTCCAGTCCGATCGGGTTGCCATCGAGCGCAGTGCTGCCGAGTGCGGGTATCGGATAACTTCTCGGGTCAAGCAGCGCGCCATAGTTGGTGCGCCCCTGCGGCTTGATCACGTAATAAGTCAAATAGGAAGCCACCAGCGGTGCCGCGCATACTGCAATCACGGCAAACAATTTCCAGCGCCCTGTGCTTTGCTGCTTATTTTGTTCCACGTCGAAATCCTGTCACAACGAAAAAAATGAATGCCGTTGCAGCCAATGCATACCACTGGAAAGCATAGCCAAGATGCTTGTCGATCCCAGTGGAAGGCCGCGGCCAGTCCCGTATCAGGCCGTCGCGCGTATCGCTCAGTTGCTCAATCACAAAGGGCTGCATGGGCAGCTTGCTTGCCTGTGCAAACTCCGCAATAGCCACGTTCTGTACAATCGCGCCGGGACGCAAGTTTGCGGCGCGACCGAGTTGCAGCACATGACCGGGATTGCGTGTTGCCAGACCCTGAATTTCGACCAATCCGGTCGGTGCCGCAATCGGCGGCAATTTTGCACGGTCGGTGGGATCACGAGGCACCCAGCCGCGCACGACAAGAACATGCATGTCCGACCCGGCTATTTTCAACGGCATCAGCAGATAGAAACCAGCCATGCCTCCATGTGGTCGATTATCCAGATAGACCGGCCAATCACGTACAAATTCCCCTTGAACAATTACGCGTCGATATTCTATTTGATCAACATCGGCAACCGCAGAACCCAAGGCGATGGGGGATGCGGACTGGCGTGCGGATAATATCCGTTCAATCGATTGTTTTTCAGCGGCGCGCCGCATTTGCCACTGGCCCAGCGACATGCCGATCGCTACCGCGACAATGGCGGCAACAAATGGAATCCATCTGAATCGGAACTTGATTGGCATTACAATATTACCTTGCTCAATGCATCCCCCGTCAGCCGGCCCTTTTCGGGCAACTTGCCGCCCCACCCATCATCATGAAAATCCTCGTCGCCGCCGCCTTCGTCCTCATTCTGGCCAGTCTGGGTTCCGCACTGGTTTTTTTGATGCGCGACAAGGGTAAAAGCAATCGTACCGTAAAGGCGCTTGCGTTTCGCGTCGGCTTTTCCATCGCATTGTTTCTGCTGATACTGATTGCTTATCGATTGGGATGGATTGAACCTACCGGCATTCGATAGTCTGCCCATGGAACGGGCTCTCTGCCAGCAGCAGAGGACGAGACAGTTGGATGTGAAAACGGAGAGACGACACATAACGACTTCACCGTGCCAGACCGGCAACCGTGGAATTCATCAGTAAAAAAGCCGCACCGAAGTGCGGCTTTGCATATGCATTGACGGACACAGCCTGTATCCCATCCGCCTTATAGCCAGTAGACCACCACATACAGCGCCAGCCACACCACGTCGACAAAGTGCCAGTACCATGCCGCACCTTCAAAAGCGAAGTGATGATCCGGTGTAAAGTGCCCTCTCAATACGCGATACAGGACAACCGACAACATGATCGCACCCATCGTTACGTGGAAGCCATGGAAACCGGTCAGCATGAAGAAGGTCGAGCCGTAAATACCGGAGGTCAACTTGAGGTTCAGTTCGCTGTAAGCATGTATGTATTCAGTAGCCTGAAAACCCATGAAGATTGCGCCGAGCAATATGGTGGCAAACAGCCAGATCGCGGTCTGGGTGCGATGACCGGCACGCAATGCATGATGCGCGATCGTCAATGTCACGCCCGACGTAAGCAGCAGCGCAGTGTTGATGGTCGGAATCCAGAACGGTCCCATCGTGGTGAATTTTTCAATGGTGCCGGCCGGTCCGGCATTACCCCAATGCGCGGCAAAATCAGGCCACAGGATCTTGCTGTCGAGATCGCCCAGGTCCGGCATCGTGATGCTGCGCGCATAGAACAGTGCACCGAAGAATGCTCCGAAGAACATCACCTCGGAGAAAATGAACCAGCTCATGGCCCAGCGGAACGACGTGTCGATGCGGTTGTTATACAAGCCGCCTTCCGATTCCGAGATCGCCTCGCCGAACCAGTTGTATAACACGACGAGCAGGGACAGGATGCCGGCGATATTGGCATACGGCCCCCATGCATATCCATTTACCCAGGCAGATGCGCCTGCCATCGTCAAAAGCAGCGACGCGCCTGCCAGCACCGGCCATTTGGACGGATTCGGTACGAAATAATAAGGCGCATTACCGTGTTGTTGAGAACTCATCTCCATCTCCAGGATTCAAAATTTGTTTGGAACCGGCCGCCGACACCCGTACCCGTTCAGGTGTTTTCGACGATGCTTAACCTTGTACAGCAATTCTAGTATGTCGGGGACAGAGTCCCTTCCAGGGATCGAGATAATTCGGCGCGCTATGGCACTTCACAAACTCTGTCCCGCAATCCTTCTAATTTGTTGAGGACAGAGTAATTCGGCGGGCTACGGCGCCTCACAAACTCTGTCCCGCAATTATTAAGACAATTACCGCGCGACGACGATTTTGACGATCACTACCAGCGTCGCAATAAAAATCAGCGCGCCAATCACGCCGGCTATAACTACATGCACCGGATTCAGTTGCGCCGCATCCTGTTCATAATCACGTTTCTTTCGTACTCCGAAAAACGACCAGAATACCGCTTTCATCGTCGCACCGAACGATGCCTTGCGTTTCGTCACTTTTTCCATGTCCTGCATTTACGCATCCTTCAGCTTGCTTTTTTGCCCGTCCCGGCAATTTCAAAAAATGTATAGGACAAGGTGATTGTCTTGACGTCTTTCGGCAGTGCCGGATCGATAAAAAACACCACCGGCATCTGCTTCGCCTCATTGGGTCCCAGCGTCTGCTGTTTGAAACAGAAACACTCGACCTTCTTGAAATGCGCGGCTACCTGCTGCGGCGCGTAACTCGGTATTGCCTGCGCATCGATGCTGCGCGCCTGTGTGTTCACGACCTCATAGATCACTTGCGCCATTTCGCCGGGATGCACCTGCAAGCTATTGACCGTCGGGCGGAAGCGCCACGGACCCTGTGCATTTGCATCAAACTCGACGGTGATGGTGCGACTCTTGTCGATTTGCGTGTTGGCGACACCCTGGACGTCGGGGTCCTTCGGCGTCAGGACGTTTATGCCGGTAATCTCGCAAATCATTCTATAAACCGGAACCAGCGCATAACCAAAGCCAAACATCAACACAGCCACCACCAGCAGCTTGCCAAGCATCTGCGTATTCAGCTTGCGCGATTGTTCGCCGTTGTCTTGGTCCTGCATGTCCATCTCAACTAAACCAGAGCCGTTTGACAAAAACACCGATGAAAAATATCAGGGCGACCAATGCCAGAATCCAGGCAGTCTTGCGGTTGTCCGGTTTGTTTGGGTGAGCCATAAATATAATCAGGCGGACTTGCGCCCGCCATTCAGTCATTTCACTATCGGCGGCACTTCGAACGTATGGAACGGCGCCGGGCTGGGCACAGTCCACTCCAGGCCATCTGCGCCATCCCATGGTTTGTCCGCGGCTTTCTGACCACCCTTGATCGAAGGCAAAATTACCGCAAACAGGAAATAAACCTGGGTCAAACCGAAGCCAAATGCCCCGATCGAGGCGACCATATTGAAGTCGGTAAACTGGGCCGGATAATCGGCATAGCGGCGGGGCATGCCGGCCAAGCCCAGGAAATGCATCGGGAAGAAGGTCACGTTAAACCAGATCAATGAGCTCCAGAAATGAATTTTGCCGCGGGTTTCGTTGTACATGAAACCGGTCCACTTCGGCCCCCAATAATAGAAACCGGCAAACAATGCAAACAGCGAGCCGGCCACCAGCACATAGTGGAAATGCGCCACCACGTAGTAGGTATCCTGCATCTGGATATCGATCGGAGTCACCGCCAGAATCAAGCCGGTGAAGCCGCCCATCGTAAACACGAAAATGAAGCCGATTGCGAACAGCATCGGCGTCTCGAACGTCATCGAGCCGCGCCACATGGTTGCGATCCAGTTGAATACCTTCACGCCGGTCGGAACCGCAATCAGCATCGTCGCATACATGAAAAACAACTGGCCCGTCACCGGCATGCCGGTGACGAACATGTGATGCGCCCAAACGATGAACGACAGAATAGCGATCGATGCGGTTGCGTACACCATCGATGCATAGCCGAACAGCGGTTTGCGGGCGAAGGCTGGAATGATTTGCGACACGATACCGAATGCCGGCAAAATCATGATATATACCTCGGGATGACCGAAGAACCAGAAAATATGCTGGTACATCACCGGGTCGCCGCCGCCGGCGGCATTGAAGAATGAAGTGCCGAAGTGACGATCGGTCAATGTCATCGTGATCGCGCCCGCCAGCACCGGCATCACGGCAATCAGCAGGTAGGCGGTGATCAGCCAGGTCCAGCAAAACATCGGCATTTTCATCAGCGTCATGCCAGGCGCGCGCATGTTCAGAATCGTAGTGATGATGTTGATCGATCCCATGATCGAAGAAGCACCCATGATATGCATCGCGAAAATCGCCAAGTCCATGCCAGGGCCCATCTGAGTCGACAGCGGCGCATACAGGGTCCAGCCGGCAGCAGTCGCACCGCCCGGCACCAGGAATGAACCGAGCAGCAACAATGCAGCAGGCGGCAACAACCAGAACGAGAAATTGTTCATCCGCGCAAACGCCATGTCTGCTGCGCCGATTTGCAGCGGAATCATCCAGTTGGCAAAGCCGACGAAGGCCGGCATGATCGCGCCGAACACCATCATCAGGCCGTGCATCGTGGTCAACTGGTTGAAGAACTCCGGCTCAAACAATTGCAGGCCGGGCTGAAATAGCTCAGCACGAATCAGCATCGCCAATATCCCGCCCGACAGGAACATGATGAACGAGAACCACAGGTACAACGTACCGATGTCCTTGTGGTTGGTCGCATACAGCCACCGGCGCCAGCCATGTGGATGCCCATGATCGTGGCCATGCGCGTCGTGAGAATGATCGTGTGCGTGATCGATTGCGGTAGAACTCATCTTCTCAAACTCCTAATTTGTTGGGGACACAGTAGCGCTTCGCTTGACCCTGTCCCGCAATTCTTTTGCTTATTTGCGCGCAGCCAGAACTTCGGCTGGTTGAACGATGTTTTCCTTGGCCTTGTTGGACCAGCTGTTGCGGGTATAGGTAATCACCGCTGCGATATCGGTATCCGACAATACGGACTTCCAGGGCGGCATGGCTTTTCGGCCGTTTAACACGACATTGATCTGCTCCTGCTTGGGCCCGTTTACAACTGGCGAACCATCGAGCGCAGGGAATGCATTCGGCACGCCCTTTCCGTTGGCCTGATGACACACGGCACAATTGGCCGCATATACTTTTTCGCCGCGCTGTTTCAGCTCATCGATAGTCCAGGTCTTGTTGGGATCATCGGCCTTGGCAGTCATTTCTTTTTTCTTGCCGTCAACCCATTTTCTGTAATCGTCGTCGCTGACCACATTGACGACGATAGGCATGAAAGCATGTTCCTTCCCGCACAATTCGACGCACTGACCGCGATAAGTGCCGACTTTTTCAGCCTTGAACCAGGTGTCGCGCACAAAGCCCGGAATCGCATCCTGCTTCACGCCGAACGCCGGAACGCCCCACGAGTGGATGACGTCGTTGGCGGTTGTAACGATACGGATTTTTTTGTTGACCGGCACGACCACCGGATTATCGACTTCGAGCAGATAATTGTCATTTTTGATCTTGGTCGAATCGACTACTTGCTCACGCGGCGTGGAAAGGTTGGACAGGAAGGAAATGCCTTCGCCATCGCCTTTCAGATAGTCGTAACCCCATTTCCATTGCATGCCGGTGGCTTTGATCGTGATATCGGCGTTGGATGTATCTTTCATTGCAACCACGGTTTTGGTGGCGGGCAGTGCCATCAGGATAACGATAATGAACGGAACCACCGTCCATCCGATTTCGACCGCGGTACTCTCATGGAAGCTGGCGGATTTGTGGCCAAGCGATTTGCGATGCTTGAGAATCGAATAAAACATCACCCCGAAAACAGCGAGGAAAATCGCCAGACAGATGGCCAGCATCCAAGTGTGCAGTTGATAAATTTCGGCTGCAATTGGTGTAACTGGTTGCTGAAAATTCAACTGAAGCACAGCCGGCCCTCCAGGGCTGTCTACCACTGCCCATGTCGGCATGCCGGCCGCCAGGAGCAATGCACCGAGCATCAACGATTGAAGGCGCTTCGCATATTTCATGATTTCCTCAAAAGCCCAAAATTAGAATTCTGTCTGTCTAGCTACCGGACGCCAGTGCGCACCGCAACTCTTGCCTGAGCTCCTGCGCAAACTCGCGTCGTTTCCATTCTGTCAAAAAGCGACCTACTTCGACCCGCAAGCCGTTGGCTTCCAGACCGATCAGTTCATGCTGCGCACCAGGCGGTTCGACGCGCGCCCGGCGCGGATCCAGCCAGAATTGCCGAGCATGTTCCGCCTGGATCAGCTCCACCAGGAGGCAATCATCGATTAGCGCAATATGCTCACGATCGGTCGCATGGCGTGCATAGTGCAAAAAAGCCAAGCCGAGTGCCGACATTTCCAGAATCGCGAAGCCGAGCACATACCAGGCGCCGTGCACAGTGAAAAAAGTCGCTATCCCCAACGAGACCGAGCACAAGGTCGCGTAAACCGTCGCCAGTTGACGCGGCGAAATCGAGCAATTGCGCTTCAAGACCCATTCTCGCCTGGCCATGGCACATTACCCGGGCAAGCAAGTCGCACAACGCCGATGCTGCGCAAAACCAACGAAGTATAAGTCGGAAGTGGACTTGTTATCAAGAGGAATAACAGGCGAAACCTTGCCTGAGCATGCGATTTTCTGCGCGTCGGCGGTGGTTTTACGTGACACAGTTTTATTATTTTTTTGACCATTGGCGCCATACGCGCCGGCCGCGAATAGCGCGCAAACTCATCAATTATGTGAGCGCGCACTGTCATTTTTTATGCAAGTCCAGCCTGATAATGGCTTCGCCGCTCGTGGTCGTCCTGGATACGGGTCGAAAAGCATGCCCGTAAATAATTTCAAACGTCAGCGGAATCCTGCCATTTGACAGTCTGCCCTGCTCCAATGCCTTGACAATTCGGGCCCACGCGCCCGCGCCGAGCAGACCGCGCCGCTTGCCTGCAAGCGGATTACCGCCCCAGGCCCGGACATCGGCCATCAATTTATCCGTGGATGCATAAGTGACGGTAATGGTTTCCATATCCATCACCGGCGTGGAAAAACCGACATTGACCAGCATGTCGCCAAAATCATGCATATCGACAAAAGGCAATGCATGAGGGGCATCGTCGACTGCGGCAAAAGCAGCGCGCAATTCCTTGAATGTATCGGGACCAAAACAGGAAAACATCAGCAGGCCGTCCACCCGCAGAACCCGCCGCCATTCGGCAAAAACACGGTCAGGCTGTGGATGCCAGTGCAGCGCAAGGTTGGACCAGACCAGATCCACGCTATTGATACCTAAAGGCAACTGTGCGAAATCACCGCATAGCAAATTTGCAACTGACCCGCCACCCGCGCCGATTCCGGCCGGCAGCCATTTTGTCAGCAGCCGATTCATCGATGACAGCGCGGCGACTTGCCGGTCTTGTGCCACCGCCAGCATTGCCGGCGATGCATCGACGCCCAGCAACTGCGCACTCGCAAAACGTGTCTGCAACGCCGGCAAGTCCGCGCCTTCTCCACAACCGGCGTCCAATACGCGTTGCGGTTCGATTTTCACCAGCGCAAGACGCTCCTGCATTCTGCCTGCGATCTCGCGCCGCAAGAAATTGGATTCGGCAACACGCGCCGGCACGGCGAACAATTCGCGAACACGGCGCAAGTCGATCGGTGCGCTCGATTGAGTCGCGGCAGAGGAAGATGGCGGTGGCACGGAAATTTAACGGGCTGGGATGAGATAATCGGTTCAAGTTTACACGCTTGAGGGTTTTACCGCTCCATGTTTTCCCAATTGCGCCACTGGTCCCGGTATCTGATTGCACGCCTGCCTGCAGCCGTGCCGTCGTCTTGCGCGCTATGCGGCATCACTGGCGATGACACGCTTTGCAATGGCTGCCGCGCACAATTTTTCAGTCAAGCGCAGCATCGTTGCGTGCAATGCGCGATCCCGCTGCCGAAAGTAACGGCGGCCACTGCGACAAGGTGTGGCGGCTGCCTGAAACAACCGCCTGCATTCGATGCGACGGTGGTCGCAACGGATTACGCGCCGCCGGTCGATCGGCTGGTACTGGAATTAAAATTCGGCAGCCAGCTGGCTCTGGCCCCGCTGTTTGCACACATGCTGCGCGACGCATTGCTCCAGGTGCACAAAACAGCCCTGCCCACATGGCTGACTGCCGTGCCGCTTGGAACGCAGCGGCTGGCGGAGCGCGGCTTTAACCAGGCGCTGGAAATTGCCAGGCCCCTGTCGCATGCAATCGGCATCAAACTCGATCCGCATCTGACATTCCGGCTGCGCGATACGGATGCGCAGGCTTTGCTGCATCCGGATGAGCGCCACAAGAATATTCGGCGCGCATTCGCCGTATCAAACGATGCAATCGACCGGGTGCGCGGCCAGCATATAGGCGTGGTCGATGACGTGATCACCACCGGCGAAACACTTAACGAGATGGCTGCGACATTAAAACGTTTCGGTGCGGTGCGTGTCACCAATTTCGTTTTCGCGCGCACACTGCAGAAGTAATGGCAACAATTAATGACGACAACTCGCAGGGAGAATGTATTTGTTTCATGTAGTGCTGGTCGAACCCGAGATCCCGCCCAATACCGGCAATATCATTCGGTTATGCGCCAATACCGGCGCGCAACTGCATTTGATCGAGCCGCTCGGCTTTCCGCTGGATGATGCGAAGATGCGCAGGGCCGGGCTCGATTATCATGACTACGCGACGATGAAAGTGCACCGCGACTGGGCCGCTTTCGTCGCAACGGAAGCGCCCGACCCGGCGCGGATGTTCGCACTGACAACGCGCGGCTCGAAGCCGTTTGCCGCCGGCACCTTCCATCCCGGCGACGTGTTCGTATTCGGATCGGAGACAAAAGGACTGGATCCGGCACTACGCGACTCTTTTGCGCCATCGCAACGCATACGTCTGCCGATGCGGCCGGATAATCGCAGCCTGAATCTGTCGAATGCAGTCGCGGTGGTCGTGTATGAGGCATGGCGGCAAAACGGATTTGCCGGTGGCGATTAGCGCAGTTGGTATAATCTGCCCGTTCCGCATCGTTCGATAACGATTCCAAAACGACATTGCTGCCAGCTCGAATCAATTGCCGATATTTCGGCACAGCTCGCGGTCATTTTCCACCCACGTACAGTTTGCCTCGCCCTGTACGGCAAGTATGCATGCCGACCGCATCGGCTGCCGTATTTTCAATTTCAAGGATGGATTATCATGCGTTTCTGCTCGCTTATATCATTCACGGCTGCACTTCTGGTCAGCGCCTTTGCCTATGCACATGACTATAATGCAGGCAACTTGCGCATAGAACATCCGTATGCCCGCGCCACCGTGTCAGGCCAACCTTCCGGCGCGGCTTATCTGACGATCGAGAACAAAGGCAACAACCCGGATAAGCTGATTGCGATCGTATCTCCAATTTCCAATGCAGTCGAGATGCATACCATGTCGATGGATGGCAACGTGATGAGAATGCGTGAAGTTTCCAGCATCGAGCTCAAGCCGTCCGCCAAAATTTCGATGAAACCGGGCGACGGTTATCACATCATGCTGGTCGGCCTGAAGCAGCCGCTGAAGATCGGCGACAAATTCCCGCTTACACTGATTTTTGAAAAAGCGGGCAAGGCGGAAGTCACGGTATGGGTCGAAGATAAAGATCAAAAAACCGAAAAAAAGACGAACGTACATCAACATCATTAATATGCATCAATGCGGTAGCGACGTTATCCAGCACACCGCATCGATTTTGTCTTATTTCACCGGCTCAATGTGCAATATGGTGAGAGTGCCGTCGGTTTTGTCTGCGACGAATTTGATCTTGTCGCCCGATTTGACTTGATCCAGCAGAGCTGCTTTGCTGACACGGAATACCATGGTCATCCCAGGCATGTCGAGATTTAGCAGTGGACCGTGCTTGATGGTAATTTTTCCCGCGCCCTTGTCCACTTTCTTGACTTCGCCCTCACTCATGACCCTTTTACCGTCAGCAGCACCGGCAGAAGGCGACATCTGATTTGAACCGCTCGCAGCATAATGCTGGTAAACCGCATGGCGGCCGTCAGCCTGAAACAGCAAAACATCATACGGCTCGCTATGCAAGCCTTCCATACCAGGCGAACCGAGCGGCATCGACGGCACGGCCAAGCCTTTGGCCTTGGGGCGCTCCGCCAGCAACTGCTTGATCTCGCGCGCCGGCACGTGGCCTTCGATTGCATAGCCGTCGATTACTGCGGTATGACATGAACCCAAGGCGTGCGGCACGCCAAACTTGGCGCGATAAGCGGATGGATTTGCCACATCATGCACCTTTACCGTAAAGCCGTTGGACTGCAGATGCTCAACCCAGTCATGGCAGCAGCCACAGCTAGCGCTTTTGTAAACATCGATCGCCGGCAGCGCAGCATGGACGGCATCGGCTGGGCACAACAAGGCTAGCACGGCTCCCTGCAACACAGTACGTCGCTTCATTTCTGCCTCCTTAATGCCTTGGTGTACGGCTGTCCATCCCGGCCACGCTGATGGCGCCCGTCATGCCAGTCTCGAAATGACCGGCAACCAGGCATGCGAAATTGAATTCGTTAGGCCGATTGAAAGTCCAGAGTCCTAGGCGACCTTGGCGAGTTGCACCGTCGACCGCACTTCTCCGGTCCGCAATCCCATAAAATTCTTCAGCTGCGGCCGTACCCACGGTGCCAGCAGCGATGCATCGGGCGACGCAACCAATCCAAGCTGCTTCAATACCGCTACTGTCGCTGTATAAAGCGCGCGCATGTTGCCGTCGGCTATCTTGATCGCAATGCCCAAGCCCGCTGACCGAACGCCGATGACTTGCACGCCATCGGCGCCGATTTTGGCGACCCAGTCGCCGGGAGCAGTTTGCATGAAAGCCAGATCGTTGCGTCCGGTGCCGGAGACCAGTTCCGGATGCATGGTCATGGCCCGATA
>DASYKE010000052.1:0-27195 GCA_035995725.1 Burkholderiaceae bacterium
CAACAGTCAGTACATCGTTCTGCCGTGTTTTTTGTTCTGGTAAATGTTGTTGCCATATTACAAACCTGGGCCATCAGCATAGGCTTGGCGTATTACCTCTTGCCATCGGTGGGGATAACGCTGTTCGTGCGAGAAATCGCTCACGCAGTCGGCGTAGGAGTACCGGTGCTCACCAGCTACATCGGCCACAAACGTTGGTCGTTCCGATAAGGGCCCGCCAATGAAAATCAAGTGCGCTCTTATAGGCTTTGGCGCAATCACGTTTTTTATCTGGTGGCCTTGATTTGGGTCGACTCTAGGAGTCTGTCGGACTTGGAAAACTGAAACGCGATTAGACGCCGACAACGCATGAAAAACGGAATGCGAAGTCGTTGACGGCATTTAAACGCGGAAATCATGCTTAAATTTTGGGCGCGAAATCAAAATTTTGTACCCATAATCCGACAGACTCCTAATAGTTGGGTTTGCTGGCTGCCTTGCCGTAAGCTGCGACACCATTCATGATTTCCGCCTTGGCGTCGTCCGGGCCGAACCAGCCTTCGATCTTGACCCACTTGCCTTTTTCGAGATCCTTGTAATGCTCGAAGAAATGCTGGATTTGCCTCAGGCGCAAATCGTTCATGTCTTCCGGCTTTTGCCAATGGGTATAGATCGACAGAACCTTGTCGACCGGCACCGCCAGCACCTTGGCATCGCCGCCGGCTTCATCCGTCATTTTCAACACGCCGATCGGACGGCAGCGCACCACGACACCGGGAAACAGCGGAAACGGCGTGATGACCAGCACATCGACCGGATCGCCGTCATCGGCGATGGTATGCGGAATATAGCCGTAGTTGCACGGATAATGCATGGCCGTGCCCATAAAACGGTCGACGAAAATGGCGCCCGTCTCTTTGTCGACTTCATACTTGATCGGATCGGCATTCATCGGAATTTCGATAATCACGTTGAAATCGTTCGGCAGATCGCGGCCGGCAGGAACATTATTGAGACTCATGATACTTTCTGATAGGGAATTGCGATTTGAAAACCTGTAAATTATAGCGGCTTTGCATTGCTATCGTGCGTCGCAGCACGTCGTGTCGACGGGAGCCGGCAGCTGAAATAGTCGCAGCCGCCATCCGCGCGCTTGTCTGCACACCTGGTGGTTTGCGACGCCATGTTGCGGCCGCGGACCTTGCTCTTCCCGATTGCAGTTACAGCATGGTAGCCAGCGCGCACTGCCTGAAATGCGTGGCCGCCTGTTCGGGATGGTCCAATGATTCGTGCAAGTGCGCGAGTTTCAGATGCGCTTCGCGCACGGTTTCGGGCTCGGTTGCGTCGGATAATGCCTGTTCCAGATGGCGTTGCGCCTTGCCCCAGAGCTTCTGTTTCAGGCAAAGCGTACCCAGCGTCAGCGCCAGTTCGGCATCGGACGGCCGCTGTCCGAGCCACAGTTCGCACCGTTCTATCTGGGCCAGCAATGCCGGCGAGCCTTCGGCGGCGGCCGAATGGCTATAGGCGCGCACCAGGCGATCGTCCCATTCCGCGGCCAGCGCATTTTCCACCACCTCACGTGCATCGTCATGCAGTCCTTTCGCATTGAACGCATCGGCTGCGCGCACAGCGACAAGCGGCTGGATACGGTCTTGCGCAGGAACAGTCGACCAGGCGCGACGGATCGACTCTGCATCATGCGTCCGCTCGGACAGCAAGTCCTCATACGCCAATTCGCGCAACCGGCGCGACAATGCCGGATGGAGCGCATTGGTTTTATCCAGTAAACGCACCAGGCGCAGCACTTCGGGCCAGTTTTTTGCGCGCTGATTGGCTTTCAATGCCAGCCGCAATGCCTGAATATGGCGTGTACCGCTCGCATTGAGTTCCGCGATCGCGTCGAGCGCCGCCTCCGGCTGATGTTCATCGACCAGCAGCTCTATCGTCGTCATCAGCCGCGCGGTCTTGAGAGACTTGTCGTCTTCCACCTTCGACAACCATGTATCCCGGCGTTCCCATTGCCGCATGCGGTGGGCGGCGCGCGCCCCGATCAATGCCGCCAGCCCTGCGATATCCTGAGATACCGCAGCGCGGGCGGCGGCTTTTTGGGACTGTCCGAAACGTCCTTCGAACAGTCCCTTCAATGCGTCCCGCAACGCCCGATTGCCTTCGCGCTCGCGTTTCTCCTTGCGGTACAACGCCACGCGCGCCGGCATCCTTTGCGTGGTGCGGATCGCCTTGAGCAGGCCATACACCAGCAGAAACAGCAGTACCAGCGACAGCAGAAAAAAATTCAGCGACATATCCACCCGGTAGGGCGGATAAAACAGGACGACGTTACCGGGATTGAAACGGGCCGCCAGTGCAAGGCCGATGGCGGTGGCAAACAGAACGAGCAGCCAGAGAAATAGTCGCATATCGGTCAGGGCCTGCGGGCAATCAGGTTTATTGGACAGGACACTACGGCTTCGCCTTGTAATTGCGCACTGCGCTGAGGCTGTCGGCCAGGGTCGGCATCTCGATCGACAGGTCGCTGGCCTGCACTTGCTTGAGCAACGCCTGCGCAGTCTGGGTTTTCCTGGCGCGCGTATCGAAATATTTGGCAATCGTATCCTGGGCCGCCATCATGTCGTTGCGGAATGCCGATTCGTTGCGCGACAACAATGCCAGACGCGCATTCAACAAGCGCAGCTTCAGATTCTCGCGCGCATAGTAAGCCTGGGTCGGGGACAACAGCAATGCCTCCGGCGTCTCGACGCTGCGTACCTGGACCAGTTGCCTGATTTCGGTCCACATCTCGTGGGACCAGCTGCGCCATTTATCCTCCAGGCTGGCCAGCCAGTCCATGGCGATGCTGCCTTTGGTGGCCGGGGCCGGAACTGAACTATCGGCTTCCCTGACGCTTGCACGCCGGGTGTTTTTCGGCGGCGTGACAGGCAATGCCGGGGTTTCATCGGACAACAGCGGCATGCCGTCGATCTGGCCGATGAGGCTGTCAAGCCGCAATGCGAGGCCGGCCAGGTCCACGCTCGGCAACGACTTCAGCCTGTCCATATCCCTGGCGATGGCGCGACGGATGACAATGAACTGCGGCTTGTCGGAACGCGACAGGCGAGCATCGGCATTTTGCAGCGCAATCAATGCGCCTCTGACGTTGCCGGCAAGCTGCAGTTGCTGGCTCGCGGTAGACAATACCTGTTCAATTTCGGCCAGTGTCCAATCGTCGCGGTTCTTGGAAAGATCCTGATAAAGCTGTTCCAGCGCCAATTGCTGGCTTTGGGCCTCGGTTTGCTTGCTCTCCAATACATTGACTTTGGCCTGCAGTTCTTTCATCCCCTCCTGCACCGACTTGATGAGGATTTTTGATTCGTTGTTGACGCTGTCGCCGGTTTGCAAACGCTGCGCCACTTCCGTGCGCAGGTTTCGCAGCTCGGCACGGGAAGTCCACCACTGCGCCGCCAACGCCAGCGCCAGCACGGCCAGCACGATATAAACCAGCCGGCCAATCATGTGCGTTTTCCCGCGTTGCTTGTCAGGGATGGACGCAGTGTGTTCCGCTTGCTGAGGCAAAGGATTCGGTTGCGGGTTGATTTTGGAGGGAGATGGCATTTCGTTCATCGTCAGGATTGTAACGCGGCGAGCAATCGTTCGTCGCCCGATCCGGTAAGGGTGATATGTCGAAAACCTAACATCTGCGCCGTTTCTTGAATGCGGACATGCGGCACGATGATGGTTTGTTGTTGCATTTTTGCTACACCGGCGGCCCCGCAGGCTTGTTCGGCCATCTGCATTGCAATACGCAATGCTTCCGAACTGGTGACGATCCAGTCATTTCGGGAATCCAGCAATTGCCCCAGCTGCTTGCGCCGTGCCTGGTCCAGATCGGGCGCCTGACGCCGATACGCGGCCACCTGGGTTACCTGTGCGCCCGCAGCGCGCAGCGCGTCCGCCAGCAACTCGCGCCCGGCTTCGCCGCGCACGATCAAAACCCGTTGATCGCGCAATGCGCCGACATCGAGCGCATCGAGCAGCGTTTGCGAGTCGGTTCGCTCCGGATCGACCGGACTGATGATGGTGGCATTGGCAACAGTCACGCCGTAGTGCCCGAGCGCGCGGCGGCTGCCTTCGCCCATCACTGCCAGCGCCACTTGCATGGGCCAGCTGCGCAGGACGGCGAATACCGCATCGATCGCATTCGGACTGACGAAGGCGACCATCGCATAACTGCTCAAATCGGCAAGCGCAGCCAGCAGCGGCGCCGGGTCGGCCAGCGGATGGATCTCGATCAACGGAAAAACGATCGCATCGCGCCCCAGCGCGGCCACGCGCCGGGCCAGCGCATCCGCCTGCGCTCGTGGACGGGTGATGATGACGGATTGAGCGATGTGCTTTGTCATTGACGAAACACATCACGCCGCATGCAGCTTGCATGCGGCGAGAATGGCGGCAGCGTCCTGTGCCTTGAGCGCGTCGGCAATTTCCCGGCCCAGCGCCTCCGGCGCGTCCGCCGGGCCCGACGCGTCGGCAGTCGCAACACGCCGTCCATCCGGTGTGGCCACCATTGCCCGCAAGCGCATGGTCGCGCCATCGATCGTTGCAAAGGCGGCGAGCGGAATCTGGCAGCTTCCACCGAAGGCTTTGGACAATGTCCGCTCGGCGGTCACCGCGCGGGCAGTCGGAACATGATTGAGCGGCGCAAGCAGTGCGCGCAGGTCGTCGCGGCCGGCCGGTATTTCGATCGCCATCGCACCTTGCCCCGGTGCCGGCAGGCTTTGCTCGGGTTCCAGAAATGCGCGAATACGCTGGGACAAACCAAGCCGCTTCAATCCGGCAGCCGCCAAAATGATGGCCGCATACTCGCCGCGATCCAGTTTGGCCAGACGCGTGTCGACATTGCCGCGCAGCGGCCGGATCACCAGACCGGGGTAGCGCGCTGCAATCAACGCCTGCCGGCGCAAGCTGCTGGTGCCCACCACTGCGCCGGCAGGCAACGCGTCCAGCGATGGATAATCATTGGAGACGAATGCATCGCGCGGATCTTCGCGCTCCAGTATTGCCGCCAGATCGAAGCCGTCCGGCAATTCCATCGGCACATCCTTCAATGAATGCACCGCCAGGTCGGCCCGTCCTTCGGACATTGCCAATTCCAGTTCCTTGACGAACAGGCCCTTGCCGCCGACTTTGGAGAGAGTACGGTCGAGGATTTGATCGCCGCGCGTCGTCATGCCCAGAATTTCTATTTGGCTCTGCGGATACAATGCAGCGAGTTTTGCGCGGACATATTCGGCTTGCCACATGGCCAGGCGACTCTGGCGTGACGCGATGGTTAACTTAAATGCATTCAATGCGGGAAACGATTTCAAAACAGGTTCTTTCGGTTTTGCTTGACGCAGATCGCGCCAGGCCGGTCATTGCGGATCATTGCGCAAATAACCTGTTAAATTTTATCACGCGTTTCACCGCAGGACCCGGCCACAAAGGCCGCACCGCGTTCCGGCGCGACGCGAATCAGAGCAAAAAATTACCGTACCAGCGCCTTGACCACCGGCCATTGCCGGCGTGAAATCGGCAACCGGTCGTCAATACCGCGCAGGATCACCTGCCATGACTCCTGCACTTTGTCGCCTTCCCTGGCGTTGCCCTTCCTTTGGTCGTCGGCATCGACCGCATGGGTGCCGCGTTCGATGCCGATGATCGCGTCGCGTGCCACCAGCGCATTGCGATGCACCCGCACGAACCTGGACGCGAATTCTTCTTCGATCGACATCAGCGATTCTTCGATCAGGTAGTCGCGCGCCCTGGTACGCAGGGTTACGTACCTCAATTCGGCCTTGAGGTAGATCACTTCCGCGATCGGTACCAGCAGCAAGCGTCCGCGCTCCTGCACACAGAAATGCTGCCGTTTCGATTGCAGCGTGGCGGCAGTCGCGGTAATCGCTTGCTTTTGCGATGCGAGCTGCAAGCGCAAACCGCTCGCCCGCCGAATCGCCTCAGCCAGCCGCGCTGCGCGTACCGGCTTCAACAGATAATCGAGCGCATGCACGTCGAACGCTTCGATCGCATACTCGTCGTGGGCGCTGATGAAAATGACCGCCGGCGAACCGGCAACGTTGCTGGTCAAATGAGCGGCAAGCTCGATGCCCGTCATGCCCGGCATCTGTACGTCAAGCAAGACAATATCCGGCCTGGTTGCGGCAATGCCGTCGAGCGCGCCCTGTGCATGGCTCGCTTCGCCGACCAGCTCATGCGGACAATCCGGCGCAATATCGGCCAACAATGTCGTCAGCCGGGCCCGTGCCGGCGCCTCGTCGTCGACAATAAACAGTCGCGCGCTCATGAAGCGGCCCTCACATAGGGAAAACGCAAGCGCACCTCGAAATAACCGCGTGCGACGGTGGTGGTCAACTGTGCCTCCACATCGTACAGCAGCCGCAGGCGTTCCCGGATATTGTTCAGCGCCATATGATTGCCCGCCGATACCGCATCGCCATGGTAAGGGTTGACTACGGCAATCTCGATCCGGTCGATCGACCGATTCAGATAAATCCGTATCAGCACCGGTTCGCGGGTCGGCTCGACCCCGTAATGCACCGCATTCTCCAGCAACGGCTGTAACAGCAGCGCCGGAATCTGCGCCCTGTGCAACACTTCATTGTCGATATCGGCCATTTCCCATTGCACCTGCAGGCGTTCGCCCAGCCGGATTTTCTCAATCGACAGGTATTGCTTGCACAGGTGAATTTCATTTTCCAGGGTTGTCATGTCGCGCGCGTCGCGAATCAGCACCCTGAACAGGTCTGCCAGGTCTTCCAGCGTGGTTTCGGCCCGTTGCGGTTCAGTCCGGATCAGCGACAGTACCGCATTGAGGCTGTTAAACAGGAAATGAGGCCGGATGCGAGCCTGCAGCGCCTGCAACCGCGCCTCTGCCAATGCAGGCGAAAAAGCGCGGGTACGCAACTCGAAATATTGCTGCAATACGATACCGAACAACGCCGCGGCCAATATCCCCTTTTCCATCGTCAAATAGATGAAACTGCTGAGGAACAATTCGAGCGATGACAGGTAACGGATGATGAGCGCGGTAATGGCAGCGGGCACCAGCGCGCACGCGGCGCGCTGTCCCCAGGGCGGGATGGTGCGAATTACCGTCCTGATCCCGCATAGTGCCAGCAGCGACGACAGGCAAGCCAGTTCGATCAGAATCGACGACTCGACGAATTCCAGCAAACCGGGCCGCAAGCCGTTGGTACGCAGCAGAATCGCCACCAGCACCGCCAGGTTCACGGCGAGCAGCGCCCGGACGATCACGCCGATATTGCAGCAATCCGGAATGACCATCTCGATCGGCGTGCTGACTGGGGCAGTAAATGACCGCATAGGCGAAAGGATTGTTGGCGAAGTGTGAAAGAAGAGCGTGCGCTTGTCTGCTTGTCTTATAATCGTCTAATTCAAGGAACCCAATTATGACAGCACAATTCTCCAAAAAAAGCGAGGCCTGGTCGGCTCGATTCTCCGAACCTGTCTCGGATTTGGTCAAACGCTACACCGCGTCGGTGTTTTTCGACAAGCGACTGGCGCAATTCGACATCCAGGGTTCGCTTGCCCATGCCGAGATGCTGGCGCAGCAAGGCATCATCAGCCGGCAGGATTATGCGGATATCCAGCGCGGCATGAAGCAGATCGAGTCTGAAATCGCCTCGGGCCGGTTCGAGTGGCTGCTGGACCTCGAAGATGTGCACCTGAATATCGAAAAGCGCCTGACCGAACTGGTCGGCGATGCCGGCAAGCGCCTGCATACCGGCCGCTCGCGCAACGATCAGGTCGCCACCGACATCCGCCTCTACCTGCGCGCGGCAATCGATGACATTGCCATTCTGTTACGCGAATTGCGTCTGGCGCTGCTCGATCTGGCAGAGCAGCATGCCGAAACCATCCTGCCCGGCTTTACCCACATGCAGGTCGCGCAACCGGTGACCTTCGGCCATCACATGCTGGCATATGTCGAAATGTTCGGCCGCGATGCCGAGCGCATGGCCGACTGCCGCAAGCGCGTCAACCGCCTGCCGCTGGGCGCAGCCGCGCTGGCCGGCACCACGTTTCCGATCGACCGCGAACGTGTCGCCAGGACGCTCGGATTCGACGATGTCTGCCGCAATTCGCTCGACGCGGTGTCGGACCGCGATTTTGCGATTGAATTCTGTGCGGCGGCGGCGCTGGTGATGACGCATGTTTCCCGCATGTCGGAAGAGCTGGTGATGTGGATGAGCCCGCGTATCGGCTTCATCGAGATCGCCGATCGCTTTTGCACCGGTTCGTCGATCATGCCGCAAAAGAAAAATCCCGATGTGCCGGAACTGGCACGCGGCAAGACCGGCCGCGTCAATGGCCATCTGATCGGCTTGCTGACGCTGATGAAGGGGCAGCCGCTGGCGTATAACAAGGACAATCAGGAAGACAAGGAACCGCTGTTCGATACGGTCGATACCGTCGTCGATACGCTGCGCATCTTCGCCGACATGGCGCGCGGCATTACCGTCAAGCCGGAAGCAATGCGCGCCGCCGCGCTGCAAGGCTACGCAACCGCCACCGATCTGGCCGATTACCTGGTCAAGAAAGGACTGCCGTTTCGCGATGCGCATGAAGCGGTGGCACATGCCGTGCGCGTTTGCGTGGACAAGCATTGCGACCTCACTGAGCTGACGCTGGACGAAATGCGCGTGTTTTCGCCGTTGATCGAGCAGGATATTTTCAATGTCCTGACGCTGGAAGGATCGGTCGCCGCACGCGACCATATCGGCGGTACCGCGCCGAACCAGGTGCGTCGTGCGATCATGGAAGTGCGCAAGCAATTGTCCTGATATTTCCAGATCGGACGCAATCTGTCCGCGCAATACCGCGTCCGGTCCGGCATGCCGTATTGCGCGGGTTTCCGCGATATGGGCCGGCGCAGAGCGGTGTAGATGAATGCGGTAGATGAGTGCGGCGCTGTATTTCAGCGATGAAATACTCTATACTTTATGCGCTTTCGATATGCCGATCCCGGCTTGTTTAAATCAAAATTCAAATGTTCCGCACCGCTTCACATATAAAAAAAACGCTACCTCATGGCCAGGAGAAAAAAATGCAACGCGATACCATGTTAAAAAAACTGTCCGCTGTCATCATCGGCGCAGGTCTGGCCGGCACGGTACTGGCAGCCGATATCAAGCTTGGTGCTGCCGAGGCGCTGACCGGCCCCGCAGCGAAGTACGGCATCGCGATCAAGAATGGCTTTACGCTGGCGGCAGATGAAGTCAATGCCAAAGGCGGCGTCAACGGCAACAAGCTGGTACTGGTGCTGGAAGACGAGCAAGGCAAAAAGGAAGAGGCGATCAACGTCTTCAAAAAGCTGATTTTCCAGGACAAGGTTCTACTGGTGTTCGGTCCGACCTTGTCCAATTCCGCATTTGCGGCAGGTCCGATAGCCAATGCAGCCAAAGTAGTCGCATTCGGCACCAGCAATACCGCCGAGGGCATTACCGCGATGGGCCCGTTCAGTTTCCGCAACTCGGTGATGGAAGCCGACGTGCTGCCGGTGACGGTACGCGCGGCGGTCAAGCATTTCGGCCTGAAGAAAGTCGCCGTGATGTACGGCAACGACGACGCGTTTACCAAGAACGGCTACGACGTCTTCAAAAACACGCTGCAAGAGCAAAAGATCCAGGTCACCAATACCGAAACCTACGCCAAGGGCGACGTCGATTTCAAGGCGCAGCTGACCAAGATCAAGGCTTCCAACCCCGATGCGATCGTCTGCTCGTGCCTGGCCGAGGAAGCGGCGAACATCATTCTGCAAACCCGTACGCTGGGGATGAAGCAGCCGTTCATCGGCGGCAACGGCTTGAACTCGCCGAAGCTGTTTGAAATCGCGAAAAACGCCGGCGACAACACGGTGATGGGCAGCCCGTGGTCTTCGGAAAACACCGCACCGGCCAACAAGGCGTTCGTCGCCGCATACAAGGCCAAGTTCAATGCGGAACCGGACCAGTTCTCGGCCCAGGCTTACGACGCTTTTTACATCGTCGCCGAAGCGCTGAAAAAAGTGAAACTGACCGGCAATCTCGACAAGGACCGTCTGGCGCTGCGCGATGCGCTGCCCGCGGTCAAGCTCGACGGCGCCACCGGCAAATTCGCGTTCCGCAAGGCGCCGTCCAAGGACGGCAAGGAAGCCGGCTATGATGCGCAGCAGGATGCAGTGGTCAATATCGCCAAGGGCGGCAAGTTTGTGGTCCTCAAATAATCGGGCACGCAAGGACAAGGGCCTTCTGAAATAATGAATCGGCAGGGCGGATGAGCACGGCGTTATCCGCCCTGCTTTTTCATATTGCCGCAGGTTCCGGAATCTGCACTCTGTAGCGATCAGGCATTTTCGGCAAATATCGGCGAGTGCGCCGTAACTCTTCTGTTTCACCTGGCAGGCACCATGCTCGGACAACAACTCGTCAACGCTCTCTCGCTCGGCAGTGTTTATGCACTGTTTGCATTGGGATTCACGCTGGTATTCGGCGTGCTCGGCGTCATCAACCTGTCGCACGGCGCGATATTCATGCTGGGCAGCTACGCGGCGCTGCTGCTGGTCGACAAATTCGCGATGCCGTTATGGCTGGCCATGCTGGCGGCGATGGCGCTGTCCGGACTGATCGGACTGGTCGTCGATTACCTGGTGCTGAAACCGCTGCGGGCGCGCAATGCGCCGCATCTGACGCCGATGATTGCCACCATCGGCGTTGCGATCATGCTGACCAGCGTGGCGCAAGGATTGTTCGGCGCGGAAAACAAGCGCTTTCCGGCCGGCACGATTCCGGAACAAAGCCTCACCTGGGGCAGTCTGCACATCACTGCGATCCAGGTCGGCATCGTCGTCATTTCATTCGTGCTGATGCTGGTACTGCTGGCGGTGATGCGGCGCACCCAACTGGGCCGCGCGCTGCGCGCGATCGCCGAATCGCCGAAAGCCGCCTATCTGCTCGGCATCAATGTCGAAGGCCTGTTTTACCTGACCTCGTTTGCCGCCGCGGCGTTAGGCGGCGCGGCCGGCGTACTGGTCGGCCTGTCGTTCAATGCGATTTCGCCTTTCATGGGACAGCCGATGCTGCACAAGGGAATCGCCGTGATCATCCTGGGTGGCATGGGGGATATACGCGGCGCGATGATCGGCGGCCTGTTCCTCGGCTTCGCGGAAGTCATCAGCGTCGCTTATATATCGAGCGACCTGCGCGATGCGGTCGCATTCGGGCTATTGTTTCTGATTCTGCTGGTCAAGCCATCGGGCATGTTCGGCAAAGTGCTCGAAAGAAAGGCCTGACCGATGTTGGACTGGTGGGAAGGATTCTGGGCCACATACAATACCGTCGTATTCAGCATCGGCGTCAATGCAATGCTCGCGCTGTCGATTTATCTGACGCTTTCATGCGGACTGCTGTCGCTGGCGAATGCGGCATTCATGGGCATCGGCGCATATGCGGCGGCGCTGATCAGCATGCAGACCGCCTTGCCGTTTGCGGTCGCACTGGCGGCGGCCGGCATATTGCCGGCGCTGGTTGCCCTGATCATCGGCATTCCGACCCTGCGGCTGTCCGGCGTCTATCTGGCGATGGCGACCCTGGGCTTCGGCGAAGTGGTGCGGGTAATCGTATTGAACATGGAAATAACCGGCGGCCCGATGGGGCTGAACGGCATACCGCAAAAAACCGAGTTCTGGCATATCGTGCTGCTGCTGTCGCTGACGCTTTACCTGCTGGCGCGGCTGCGCCGTTCCAAGACGGGGCGCGCATTCGAAGCGATCAAGGCCGACGAAATCGCCGCCCGGCTGATGGGCGTCAACGTTCCCGCGTACAAGCTGCTCGCCTTCGTGCTGGGAGCGGTGATTGCCGGTATCGCCGGCGGCCTTAACGCACATTACACGTTCACGATCGGACCGGGCAATTACGCATTTGAAAATGCGGTGGATATCCTGACCATGGCGGTTTTCGGCGGCACCGGCAACCTGATCGGGCCGACGATCGGTGCAACGATCCTGACGCTGCTGCCGGAAGTGCTGCGCCAGTTCAAGGATTTCCGCCTCGCCGCCAACGGGCTGATTCTGGTGCTGGTGATCCTGTACCTGCCCAAGGGCATCTGGGATCCGAGACGCATCCGCGCATTCCGGCAGCGGCGCAAAACAGGAAAGGCGGCCTGATGCTGCAGTTCAATCAAGTCAGCAAGCATTTCGGCGGCTTGCGGGTATTGCAGGACGTGACGTTCAGCGTTCCGCAAGGCGGCATTTTCGGCCTGATCGGCCCCAACGGCGCAGGCAAGACTACCGTATTCAACCTGGTGACAGGCCTGCTGCGCGCATCGAGCGGCAGCATCGTATTCAACGGCCGGAATCTGGACGGCGTGCCGCCGCACCGCATCACCAGGCTCGGCATCGCCCGCACTTTCCAGAACATCCGCATTTTCAAGGAAATGACGCTGCTGGAAAATGTGGTGGTCGGCATGCACGACCATCTCGATTACGGCTTTGCCGGTCCGCTGCTCAATCTTGCATCGTTTCGCCGCATCGAGGCCAGGGCTCGCGAGCGGGCACTGGAGCTGCTGTCCTGGGTCAGGCTCGATCACAAGGCGCAGATGCCGGCCGACAGCCTTTCGTACGGCGAACAGCGCAAGCTGGAACTGGCGCGGGCGCTGGCGACGGAGCCCAAACTGCTGCTGCTCGACGAGCCCGTGGCCGGAATGAACCCGGCTGAAAAAACCGAGCTGATGGTGGAAATCGTCAATATCAAGCAGCGCGGTTTCAGCATTTTCATCATCGAGCATGACATGCGCTTCGTGATGGGCTTGTGCGAACGGATTGCGGTGCTCAATTTCGGCAAAATCATCGCCGAGGGTTCGCCGGATGAAATCAAGAACAATCCCGAAGTGATCGAAGCCTATCTCGGCCGGGAAGAAACCGCATGAAAGAGATCCTGCGCATTTCCGATCTCGCTGTTTCGTACGGTTACATCGAAGCGGTCAAAGGCATCGACCTGGCGCTCAACGAGGGCGAGATCACCGCACTGGTCGGTGCCAACGGCGCCGGAAAGAGTACCGTGTTGCTGGCGATTTCAGGCTTGTTGAAGCCGGTGCGCGGACAGGTGCTGTTCGACGGCATCGATCTGACCAGGCTGCCGCCGCACAAGATCGTGCGCAGCGGCGTGGTGCAGGTGGCGGAAGGACGCGCGATTCTGACCACGCTGACGGTCGCCGAGAACCTCGACCTGGGCAGTTACGCCCGCCAGGACAAAACACGGACGGCGCAAGACCTGGAATGGGTCTATTCGCTGTTCCCGGTACTCAAGCAGCGCGCCGCCGGACTGGCCGGCAATCTTTCCGGCGGCGAACAGCAAATGCTGGCGATCGCACGCGCGCTGATGGCCAAACCGCGCATCCTGCTGCTCGACGAACCGTCGATGGGGCTCGCTCCTCTGGTGGTGCAGGAAATTTTCCGCATCCTGAAAGAAATCAATCGGACCGGATTGACGATTCTGCTGGTCGAACAAAACGTGCGCCAGGCCTTGCGCATCGCGCAACGCGGTTATGTGCTCGAAACCGGCAAGGTCGTGCTGGCCGACAGCGGCGCCAACCTGCTGCACAATCCCAAAGTCATCGAAGCCTATCTCGGCGGCTGAAGGATATGCGGCCGGGCGCTCCCAGCTCAGCCACCCGCGACAGTCATCTTTTCAATCAGGATCGAACCTGTCTGCTTGGTACCGCGTATCAGCGTATCGGCACCGATCGCTACGATCTGCTGGAACATTTCTTTCATGTTGCCGGCGATCGTGATCTCTTCCACCGGGTACTGGATCACGCCCTGTTCCACCCAGTAGCCCGAAGCGCCGCGCGAATAATCGCCGGTCACGTAGTTGACGCCCTGCCCCATCAGTTCGGTTACCAGCAGGCCGGTGCCGAGTTTTTGCAGCATTGCGTTGAAATCGTCGGTCGGCTCGGTCAGCGTCGAGGTCAGCGACAGGTTATGCGATCCGCCCGCGTTGCCGGTCGTTTTCATGCCGAGCTTGCGCGCCGAATAAGTGGAAAGGAAATACCCCTGGACCACGCCATCCTTGACCACATCGCGCCGCCGGGTCTTGACGCCCTCTTCATCGAACGGCGACGAGCCGACCGCGCCGACGATATGCGGGTCTTCCACAATCTGGATGTGCGGCGCAAATACATTCTTGCCCAGCGAGTCGAGCAAAAAGGTTGATTTCCGGTACAGTGCGCCGCCGGACACGGCTTGCACGAATGCGCCCAGCAGTCCGGCCGCCAGCGGCGCTTCGAACAGTACCGGGCAGGTGCGCGTATCGAGCTTGTGCGCATTGAGCCTGGCCAGCGCGCGCTCGGCCGCATAGCGACCGATTGCTTCCGGCCTGGCCAGCTTGTTCGGGTCGCGCATCGATGAGTACCAGTCGTCGCGCTGCATATTGGCCCCTTTGCCGGCAATCGGTACAACCGAAATGGTGTGGCGCGAATAGGGATAGCCGCCGATAAAACCGCGCGAATTGGCCGTGACGAAATGCGACTGCTGCGCATACACGCTCGCTCCTTCGCTATTGGTCACGCGCTTGTCGACGGCAAACGCCGCCGCTTCGCCGCGCTTGGCGAGTTCGACCGCTTCTTCGGCTGAAATCAGCCATGGGTAACATAGCTGCAAATCGAGCGGATCCCTTTCCAGCGTATCCTCATCCGGCAAACCGGCGCAATTGTCCTCGGCAGTAAAACGCGCAATGTTGTACGCAGCTTCGACCGTATCTTTCAACGCCTGCTGCGAAAAATCGGATGTGCTTGCGTTGCCGCGCCTGATGCTGCGGCCCTCGCCCAGATGCACGGTCACGCCCATACCCTTGTCTTTATTCTGTTCAATGGTTTCGATGTTGCCCTTGCGCACTGTAATCGACAAGCCGCTGCCTTCGCTGATCTCGACAGCGGCATCGGATGCGCCTTTTTGTTGTGCAAAATGCAACACATCCTGCGCAAGTTGCTTTAATTGGTCTTGATTATGGATAAATACGGGATCGCTCATGGGCTCGTTTCTTTGTGTTTAGGATGTTGGGGGCGTGCTTCTGCAGATGACTTGGCCGCTGCACCTGGTGTTTCCAACGGTGCTCAACTCGGTTCCGCAATCGTTAAAATGTTGGAAACAGAATATCACTGCACCCATTCGGGTGTGTCCAGCGACGCTTATTTTTGTTTGTTGCTTAAAATGTTGGGGACAGAGTAACTCGGCGCGCTGCGGCGCCTTGCAAACTCAGTCCCGCAATCCTTTTAATTTGTTGGGGACAGAGTAATTCGGCGCGCTGCGGCGCCTCTTAAACTCAGTCCCTCAATTATTAAAAACAGTTATGATAGCAGTCGTTTACAGAATGGCTTCAAGCCTTACCGGATATCATCATGCCAAATCCAAATCGAGGCGCTTGCGGCTTCCAGTCCAGTGAATTCGAACAGGAATACGATCGTCCCTCGAAATCGCAGTTGAAGCGAGAAATGACCGCCCTGCAAAAACTGGGCGAAGAGCTGATCGCGGAACCGAAAGAACGCGTCATGCGCGTGCCGATGCCTGAAGATGTGCGCGACGCGATTCTCGAATGCCAGCAGATCAAGGATCATGAAGGCCGGCGCCGCCAGCTGCAGTATGTCGGCAAAAAAATGCGTACGCTGGAAGAAGAGGAAATCGCCGCAATCCAGAAAACGCTCGACAGCTGGAAGGGCTTGTCCAAGGCGGATACCGCCGCCATGCATGCGCTCGAGCGCCGCCGCGACAAGCTGCTGACCGACGACGGCGCACTCACGGAATTGCGGGCGCAGCATCCTGAAATCGATGTGCAGCATCTGCGCGCGCTGATCCGCAATGCGCGCAAGGAACAGGCCGAGAACAAGCCGCCCAAGGCATATCGCGAGATTTTTCAGCTCCTGAAACAGCTGCAGGCAAAGGCAGCCCCACAATCATCCGATCAACATGACGAGACAGATGAAGAGTAATCCCGACGAACTCTTGATCGGCCTGGTCTCCATTTCCGACCGCGCCTCCAGCGGCGTCTACCAGGATCAGGGCATCCCGGCGCTGCGCGACTGGTTCACTGCGGCGCTTGCCAGTCCATGGCGAATGGAAACCCGCCTGATTCCCGATGAACGCACATCGATTGAAAAAACGCTGATCGAACTGGTCGACCAGATGCAATGCGACCTGGTTCTCACCACCGGCGGCACCGGCCCTGCGCGACGCGACGTAACGCCCGAGGCAACGCTCGCAGCCGGCACCAGGGAGATGCCCGGCTTCGGTGAACAGATGCGGCAGATCAGCCTGAAGTTTGTCCCGACCGCAATCCTGTCGCGGCAAGTTGCCGTCATCCGCGAAACCGGGGATCACGCGGCTCTGATCATGAATTTGCCGGGCCAGCCGAAATCGATCAAGGAAACGCTGGAAGGGTTGAAGGATGCGGATGGAAAACAAATTGTCGCCGGCATTTTCGCGGCGGTTCCTTACTGTATCGATCTGATCGGCGGGCCGTATATCGAAACCAACGAGGCAGTGTGCAAGGCATTCCGGCCGAAGTCGGCAATTCGGCAAAAATCCGCATGAGCGTCCGCTCCCCCGCTTGCGCAAGAGAAAGTTAAATATCCCATCTCCATAAAAAATGAATAAACCTCTACTCGAAACCATCCAGATTGAAACCGCGCCCAATCCGACCGTCTCCGTCATCTGGATGCACGGCCTGGGCGCCGACGGCGCCGACTTTGTGCCGATCGTGCGCGAGCTGGATTTAACAGGCTGCCCTGCAATCCGCTTCGTCTTCCCGCACGCGCCGACCATGCCGGTGACGGTCAACGGCGGTTATGTGATGCGGGCGTGGTATGACGTTCTCGGCAGCGACCTGGCCAGGAGCGAAGATGAAAAGGGATTGCGGGCGTCGCAAACCGCGATCGAGCAATTGATTGCGCAAGAAAAATCGCGCGGCATCGCTGCGAACCGGATTGTGCTCGCCGGCTTTTCTCAAGGCTGCGCAATGACGCTGCAGACCGGCTTGCGCCATCCTGAAAAACTGGCGGGCCTGTTATGCCTGTCCGGTTACCTGCCGATCCATACCTCAGTCGCAACGGAGCGCCACGGCGCGAACCAGGACACGCCGATTTTCATGGCGCATGGACGCAGTGATCAGGTGATTCCGATCGACCGGGCGGAAAAATCGCGCGACCTGCTGCAGCAGCTTGGTTATTCAGTAGAGTGGCATCAGTACCCGATGCAACATGCTGTCTGCCAGCAGGAGATTGAAGACATGGGCGCATGGTTCCGGCGCGTGCTGGCTTAAACTGACGCTCTAGCCCGGCGGCGGCCCGTCGGGGACGTCCGCTCCAGCGACAGCTTATGCGTCAATCCTGGACTGCCAGTTGGGGATTCCATACCACTTCCCACAGATGCCGATCCGGATCTTGAAAGTAGCCCGCGTAACCGCCCCAGAATGTGTCGCCAGCCGGCTTTACGATAACGGCGCCGGCATTTTTCGCCTGCTCCATAACCGCATCGACTTCCGACTTTGACGAGACGTTATGCCCGAGCGTGAACTCGGTGGGACTTGGGGCGCTTAAGGGAAGGCCTGAATCATGGGAAATGCTCTTGCGCGGCCAGAGCGCCAGCTTCAAGCCGGCCTGCAAATCAAAGAAGGCCACGGCCCCATGTTCGAACTCTTTGCCGATAATGCCTTCCGTCCCCAAGCCAAGGCCATCGCGATAGAACCGAAGCGCCCGCTCCAGGTCGTCAACGCCGACGGTAATAACGGTAATTCTGGGTTTCATGCGAGATCCCTCATTGAGGCATAACCCGATTTAAAAGCAAACGAAAGGAAACGGCCGCCTGCCTTTTTTCGTGAACTCCGGCAATACGCCGGATGCCGTCCGGACCGAGCGGTCACTTGGTCACTTGAACACTACCGTCTTGTGGCCGTTGAGCAAAATGCGGTGTTCGACGAACCATTTCACCGCACGTGCCAGCACCACGCATTCCACATCGCGCCCGATCGCCGTCAGTGTATCGGGCTCCATCGCGTGATCGACACGCTCGACGTCCTGTTCGACAATCGGCCCTTCATCCAGATCGCCGGTGACGAAATGCGCCGTGGCGCCAATCAATTTCACGCCCCGATCATGCGCCTGGTAGTACGGCTTGGCGCCTTTGAAGCTGGGCAGGAACGAATGGTGGATATTGATGGCCCGGCCCTTCAATGCATCGCACATCGCAGGAGACAGAATCTGCATGTAACGCGCCAGCACAATCAGGTCGACGTCGTTCGCCTTGATGATTTCCAGTATACGCTGTTCCTGTGCCCGCTTGGCTTCCTGCGATGCCCCCGTTGCCAGCGGCAAATGATGGAACGGGATGTTATAGCTCGCCGCCAGTTGATAAAAATCCGTATGGTTGGATACGATGGCCGGAATTTCCACCGGCAGCAGGCCGCTCTTGTAACGAAACAGCAAATCGTTCAGGCAATGGCCGATTTTCGATACCATGATGACCATGCGCGGCTTCTTGCGCGCATCGTGCAATTGCCAGTTCATCTGCATGGTCGCTGCCAGCGCGGCGAAACGATCGCGCAACGCCTTGTCGTCCACCGACGCATCTTCCGCCGAAAAATGAACCCGCATGAAAAACAATTTCGACTGCGCGTCGCCGAATTGGGCCGAATCGATGATGTTGCAGCCATGTTCGACCAGAAAACCGGATACACGGTGGACGATGCCGCGCTGATCGAGACAGGACAGGACAAGAATATATTCCGGATGCATGATGAGTTTATGGTTATTTCAGGAAGCGCTCGGCACTGCCTCAAGCGAAGGTGGCTACGAAGGTGGCTATTGTCGCACGGCTGGATTGTATCAACCAGCCGTGACTGTCTGCCGGATTGTCTGCATGACTGCTGGCCATGATGATGCAGCCGGCATGTGGCCAAGCCATTAATGCACGGCTGTTGCGGCACGGCTACTGCGCTGAGCGTTCGAAATCGGGAATTGATTGAAAACGGGAAATTTTCGCCGATTCTCGATGGCGAAGCAATTGTTGCATGGAGTCCGGGCGCCATAGGGGGTGAAGTGCTGCCCGGATAAAGCGCTGCCGCGGTTCCGGCATCTGAAACGGATATGGCAAGGATATGGCAAAAATCGCCGGCGCCCGTTCCCGGGCGCCGGCGACATATGCATATCGAACTGTATTGCGGCTGCCTGCTATTACATTGTTTTCGCTACCGTCAAGCCTTTCGGAGCTGCCGCTGCGGTGCCGACCTGAACATCGCCCGCCAGTTGGCCGCCTTCTTCAATCACTACTTTGCCGTAACGGATTTTGCCGGATACCTTGCCTGTGGAATAAATGACCAGCTTTTGGCGTACTGTCAATTCGCCATCGAATTCACCGCGAATCTCGGCAATATCGATTTCGGCTGAGCCCTTGAACGCGCCTCTTTCCGCGATCTGAATCACGCGGGAATCCATCGTCGCTTCGACGCGGCCTTCAACCACGAGCGTGTCGCAATCGGTAATTTCGACGCCTTTGAGCTTTATATTCGGGCCGACAATCAGCTTGCTGCCGACTTCATTGGAGCCTGACGCCTGCGGCGCCTGGTTCGGAGCGGAAGAGTTGCCGACAGGGTTGCCCGCAACAGGAGGTACTGCCTTCGGAATGCCCGATGTACCGGCAGTCGCTGACAGGTTGCTGGAGTTGAGCGGAGGATTTGGCGTATTGGTTTCGCGCTTGCCAAAAAGCGTTTCGGATCGAAGCATGTGTTCTCCTGGAAATGTGACTAGGTGCTACTTTGACGTGAGCAACGCGTTGAGATAACGACGTTTCAGCGTTCGATTAATATCGTGTCGTTTTGATAAACCAGCGCTTGACGTGCGTACGCGGTAGCAAATAGGCCGACACCCCATAAGTTGCGATAAAGCATTGCAGACTCAGCCATTGGTCTACGGCAAGTTCAAAAAGTTCCAATACTGTTACACTTTAAAAAAGAACGGCCGTTTCAATGACCAACCGATACAGGTCGTGGCTGACCGGAAGTGACACAGCCGCTTGTATGGAGGAATGCGCGCAGCATGACTTGCACGATTGCATACGCGATCTGTGTGAAATCGGTTTGCCGAAAATCGGCATCCGTTGATGGCTTCGTTGACGGCTTCTGAAGGCGGGCCGGACATCTGCCAGGACGGCAAATTTGGAAACTATTTGAATAGGGTCGATCTTTTGACGCAGAACCCTGCCTGAATCCAGGCGGCAGATTCTGCGCCTGTGTTTCCATAAGCTTATTTTTTCTCGTCTTTTGCTTTTGCGTCTTTTGCTGTGTTCTGAAGACTTTCACCGGCTTTTTCGAGTCCCTTGCCTGCCTGTTCCGCAGCCTTATTGATTTCTACTGCCGCTTTAGCTGCTGCCTGATCAAGTTGTTTTCCCACCTTTTCGGCCGGGCCCTTGTCTGCGGTATTGTCATTTTTCTGGCAGGCCGACAGCGCCACAACCAGGATGCTTAACGCAAATACGGATGCCGGATTCTTGCTTGATGTAATCATTTTATTTCCCCATTTGATGATTGAATCTGCGCTGGCGCCATATGCGCTGAGTGATGCGGCATTCAAGCGCGGCATTCAAGCGAATGACATTTCAGTACTGAAGACCGTTTCAGGGAATTTTAGTTTCCAGAATATTAAAACTCCTGTCGTTGTCATTGCCCCAGTGCCGCCAATTCCGGCTCGCTGAATCCTGCTGCCCGCCTCGCCTGCAAATTGAATGGGCCGCGCTGCGGCGGCGCCTTGTACTGGCCAGCCAGCGCAGCATACGTCGCGACCGGCTCCAGGCCGCGCGCCGCGCATAGCCAGGCATACCAGCGATTGCCGATGGCGACATGTCCGATCTCGTCTCGCAAAATGATATCGAGAATCTCGGCCGCAGCGATATCGCCGGCCTGCGCAAGCTTGGCGCGTACCGGCGGCGATGCATCCAGGCCGCGTGCCTCGAGCGTGCGCGGCACCAGCGCAATGCGCGCAAGAACGTCGCCCTGCGTCTTCTCCGCCATGTCCCACAGGCTGTCATGCGCCGGGAAGTCGCCGTAATGATATCCCTGTGTCACCAAATGGTCGGAAAGCAATGAAAAATGCAATGCCTCTTCTGCGGCGACTTGCAGCCATTCCGCATAGTAGTCGCGCGGCATGCCGGGAAAACGCCAGATCGCATCCAGTGCCAGATTGATCGCATTGAATTCGATATGCGCCAGCGCATGAATCAGTGCCGCGCGGCCCTCGACGGTGCGCATCGAGCGATGCCTGACGAGCAGGGGCGACACCAGTTCGGGCCGCGCCGGACGCCCCGGAACAGTCCGCTGCGCGACCAGGCCTTGATCGGGGTCCAGGGCGACTTCGCCGCGCCGCCATGCCTGCGCCAGGGCAGTTACGCCTTGCACTTTCGCGCCGGTCTGCGGCTCGGACAGCCAGTGCAACGCCGCACCGCGCAATTCGGTTTGCGGAACATCATTGAAGTTCTGGTCTGGCGGTGTATTCATGCGGGCAGGGGTAAAATGACATCTTTACGTATTGTGGGACAGAGTTTAAGAGGCGCCGCAGCGCGCCGAGTTACTCTGTCCCCAACTGATCAGAAAAATTGCGGGACAGAGTTTTCGAAGCGCCGCAGCGCGCCGAGTTATCTTGGTCCCTCGAACGGACTCTGTCCCCAACAAATTAGACATTCTACGGAAATCCATGGCCATCTACCAACTGGGCGAACATATTCCCGATATCGCTTCCTCCACCTATATTGCAGAATCCGCCAACGTGATTGGCAAAGCCCGCATTGAAACCAATGCCTGTATCTGGTTCAATGTAACGATACGGGGCGACAATGAACTGATCATCGTCGGCGAGAACAGCAATGTGCAGGAAGGTTGCGTGCTTCATGCGGACCCCGGCTTTCCGCTCACGATAGGCAGGAACGTGACGGTAGGCCATCAGGCGATGGTGCATGGTTGCACCATCGGCGATGGGTCCTTGATCGGCATTCAGGCGGTGATTCTCAATGGCGCTAAAATCGGCAAGAACTGCCTGGTCGGCGCCGGCGCCCTGGTGACCGAAGGAAAAGAATTCCCGGACAATTCGCTGATCATCGGCACGCCGGCGAAAGCGGTGCGTACGCTAGGCGAGGAGGATATCGCCCGCCTGCACGGCATTGCGAATAATTATGTCGAGCGCGGCCGGTATTTCAAGGAAAATCTGAAGCGAATCGGATAATGGACACATTGCAAAAATTCATGTTCGAAGGCAGTGCGGTACGCGGCGAACTGGTCGAGATTTCCGAAACCTGGCGCCAGGTGCAGGCGCGGCGCGACTATCCGAAAGCGGTCAAGACGCTATTGGGTGAAATGCTGGCGGCTGCGGCCCTGTTGTCGGCGAATCTGAAGTTCAACGGTTCCATCGTGATGCAGATCCACGGCGATGGCCCGCTCAATCTGCTGGTGGTCGAATGCGATGCCGAACTGCGTTTGCGCGCCACCGCCAAGCTGGCGCCGGATGCGGTGATCAGCGACGATGCCAGCTTGCCGCAACTGGTGAATGCGAACGGTCATGGACGCTTCGCCATAACGCTCGACCCCAAGGACAAGCTGCCGGGGCAGCAGGCGTACCAGGGCATCGTGCCGCTCGACGGCGATTCGGTCGCGACCGTAATTGAACACTACATGGCGCGATCCGAACAGCTCGATACCAAGCTATGGCTCGCAGCCGACGACAATGTGTCGCGCGGTTTGCTGCTGCAAAAGCTGCCCGGCGAGGGCGGCATCGATGCGCCGGCCAAGGATGATCCGGAAACCTGGAACAGGACAGTGACGCTGGCTTCGACGGTACGCAATGAAGAATTGCTGCAGACCGATATCGGTACGCTGATGCGCCGCCTGTTTTGGGAAGAAACGATACGCGTGTTCGAACCGAGGCATCCCACCTTTTACTGCAGCTGCAATCGCGAAAAAGTGGGCAACATGTTGAAGATGCTGGGTCAAGCGGAAATTGAATCAGCGCTTGCCGATCTGGGACAACTCGGGATTGACTGCGATTTTTGCGGCAAGCATTATGATTTCGACAAAGTCGACTGTGCGCAATTGTTTGCGACGGAGACCGGAGCAGCGACCATGCAACCGCCGAACCAGGTCAAACACTAGAACTCATTTCATTAGCGGGCCGGTTTCGCAATCGGCGTGGCAGTGCGTACTGGCGGCACGGGTGTGCCGTTCGGCTCCAGCACCTGGATGAAAATCTCGTTCTCCTTGATCATGCCCAGCTCATAGCGGGCACGCTCCTCGATGGCGCCGGTGCCTTCCTTCAGGTCCTGGACTTCCGAATTGAGTTTGGCATTGCGCGCTTTTAACTCTTCGTTTTTCTGCTGCGCAGCAGTCACCTGCTGATCCAGTTCCCAGACACGCAACCATCCTCCCTTGCCCAGCCATAAAGGATGCTGGATCAACAGCAGCAACGCTGCAAGACAGAGGATAATCAAGCGCATCGGGCCATTTTAAGCGATTCGCGCGGCCTCGGAAGAATATTGTCCGGGCCGGCGTCCAGTTTATTTCAGGTTGTAGAAAGCATTGCGTCCGGGGTAGCTCGCGATATCGCCCAGATCTTCCTCGATGCGCAGCAACTGGTTATATTTGGCAACGCGGTCAGAGCGCGACATGGACCCGGTCTTGATTTGCAACGCGTTGGTGCCGACCGCGATATCGGCAATCGTCGAATCCTCGGTTTCGCCGGAGCGGTGCGAGATCACCGCGGTATAGCCGGCGCGCTTGGCCATCTCGATGGCGGCGAACGTCTCCGTCAATGTACCGATCTGGTTGATCTTGATCAGAATCGAATTGGCGATATTCTTCTGGATGCCTTCGCGCAGGATGCGGGTGTTGGTGACAAACAGATCGTCGCCGACCAGCTGGATTTTCTTGCCCAGAGCACGGGTCAATGTCGCCCAGCCTTCCCAGTCGTTCTCGGCCATCCCGTCCTCGATCGAAATGATCGGGTACTTGTCGCACCAGGTGGACAGCAGATTGGTGAAATCGGTCGACGACAATGTCAGGTTTTCGCCATCGAGCCGGTATTTGCCATCCTTGTAGAACTCGCTGGCGGCGCAATCGAGTCCCAGCGCGATCTGCGTGCCCGGCTCGTAGCCCGCCTGTTCGATCGCTTGCAGAATCAGCTTGATCGCCGCTTCATGATTTTCGACCGACGGCGCAAAACCGCCTTCGTCGCCGACCGCCGTGGTCAGGCGCTTGTCATGCAGGATCTTTTTCAAGGTATGGAACACTTCGGCGCCGTAGCGGACCGCTTCCTTGAAACTCGGTGCGCCGACCGGGATGATCATGAATTCCTGCAGATCCAGGTTATTGTCGGCATGCGCGCCGCCGTTGATCACGTTCATCATCGGCACCGGCATCTGCATCGCGCCCGAACCGCCGAAATAGCGGTACAGCGGCAAGCCCGATTCTTCGGCGGCGGCCTTGGCTACTGCCATCGACACCGCGAGCGTTGCATTGGCACCCAGACGAGCCTTGTTGTCGGTACCGTCGAGGTCGATCAGCGTGCGGTCGAGGAATGCCTGCTCGTTGGCATCGAGCCCCATGATCGCTTCGGAAATTTCGGTGTTGATGTGTTCGCAGGCTTTCAGTACGCCTTTGCCGAAGTAGCGGCTCTTGTCGCCGTCGCGCAATTCGATCGCTTCGCGCGAACCGGTGGAAGCGCCGGACGGAACGGCCGCGCGGCCCATCACGCCGGATTCAAGCAGCACATCGCATTCGACGGTGGGATTGCCGCGCGAATCGATAATTTCACGGCCGATGATGTCAACGATTGCACTCATTCAACTCTCCAAATCAAACAAAGTTTTTATGCAGTTATTAATTGATTACGAAAAATCGGTTTCAATAAAGCCTCTCCGTTTGACGACACGGTCGAGTTCCACCAGCGTTGCCAGCAATTGCTTCATGCGAGACAGCGGCACCGCGTTCGGACCGTCCGACTTGGCTTCAGCCGGGTTCGGATGGGTTTCCATGAACAGGCCGGCAATGCCGACGGCAACAGCGGCGCGCGCCAGCACCGGTACGAACTCGCGCTGTCCGCCGGAGGTCGTGCCCTGCCCGCCCGGCAACTGCACCGAATGCGTCGCGTCGAACACCACCGGGCACCCGGTCTCGCGCATGATCGCCAGCGAGCGCATGTCGGACACCAGGTTGTTGTAGCCGAACGATACGCCGCGCTCGCATGCCATGAAATTATCTTGCGGCAGGCCGGCTTCCCTGGCTGCCGCCCTCGCCTTGTCGATCACGTTTTTCATGTCGTTCGGCGCGAGGAACTGGCCTTTCTTGATGTTGACCGGTTTGCCCGATTGCGCGCAGGCATGAATGAAATCAGTTTGACGGCATAAAAAAGCCGGGGTTTGCAATACATCAACGATTGCTGCGACAGGTTTGACTTCGTCGATCTCGTGGATATCGGTCAACACCGGAACGCCGATTTCCTTCTTCACCTCCGCCAGGATCTCCAGCCCCTTTTCCATGCCAAGGCCACGGAACGACGTACCGGATGAGCGGTTCGCCTTGTCGAACGACGACTTGTAAATGAATGGAATACCCAGCTCGCCGGCGATCGCTTTCAGATGGCCGGCGGTATCCAGCGCCATCTGCCGCGATTCGATCACGCAAGGGCCTGCGATGAGAAAAAAGGGATGATTCAGGCCTGCGTCGAAACCACATAGCTTCATGCTGCTTTCCTTTCCAACACTGTCTGTTTATGCGCAAGCGCCGCCTTGATGAAAGAAATGAACAGCGGGTGCCCGTCGCGAGGGGTCGATTTGAATTCGGGATGGTATTGCACACCGACATACCAGGGATGGGCATTGTCGCCGCTACGCGGCAGTTCCATGATTTCGCACAGCGCTTCGTTCGGCGTGCGCGCCGACACGACCAGGCCCGCAGCTTCGACCCGGCTGAGATAATGGTTATTCGCTTCGTAGCGATGGCGATGGCGCTCGGTCACTTCGCTGCCGTAGATTTCGGCAGCCAGCGTGCCGGACTTCACCGCGCAAGTTTGCGCCCCCAGGCGCATGGTGCCTCCCAGATCGGAATTGGCGTCGCGTCTTTCGACCTTGCCGTCATGATTTTGCCATTCGTTGATCAGCGCGACGACCGGATGCTCGGTTTCGGCGTCGAACTCGGTCGAATTCGACTTGGCCAAGCCCGCCTTGTTGCGCGCAAATTCAATCAGCGCAACTTGCATGCCGAGACAGATGCCCAGATAAGGAATCTTGTTTTCGCGCGCGAACCTGGCGGCGGCAATCTTGCCTTCGACGCCGCGCTTGCCGAACCCGCCTGGCACCAGGATCGCATCGTATTTGGCCAATGCGCCGACACCCTTGAGTTCGATTTCTTCGGAGTCCACATATTCGATATTGACGCGGCTGTCGGTATGAATGCCGGCATGCCGCAGCGCTTCGGTCAGCGATTTATATGATTCGGTCAAGTCGACATATTTGCCGACCATGCCGACGGTGACGTCGGTTTTCGGGTTTTCCAGCGAATGCACCAGCTTGCTCCACATCGCCAGGTCGGCCGGCTTGGGCGACAAGCCGAGCTTGTCGCAAACGATGGCATCGAGCCCCTGGTCATGCAGCATCTGCGGAATCTTGTAAATCGTGTCCGCATCCCACACTGAAATGACCGCATCTTCCAGAACGTTGGAGAACAACGATATTTTCGCGCGCTCGTCATCGGGAATCGGACGGTCCGCGCGGCACAGCAGCGCGTCCGGCGAGATGCCGATTTCGCGCAATTTCTGCACGCTGTGCTGTGTCGGCTTGGTTTTCAATTCGCCGGCCGACACCAGGTACGGCACCAGCGTCAGATGGATATATGCCGTGGCATTGCGCCCTGCACGCAAACCCAATTGGCGTGCGGCTTCGAGGAACGGCAGCGATTCGATATCGCCGACGGTGCCGCCGATCTCGACGATTGCAATATCGAAACCTTCTGCTCCGCGATAGATGTATTCCTGAATTTCATTCGTGATGTGCGGAATCACCTGTACGGTCTTGCCGAGGTATTCGCCGCGCCGCTCCTTGCGGATGACCGATTCGTATATCTGGCCGGTCGTGAAGTTGTTGAC
>DASYKE010000053.1:0-6673 GCA_035995725.1 Burkholderiaceae bacterium
CCAAGAATTCCGGTGCGGCGGGTCGTTCAGCCAGGCGCCCGACCGCGGCGCCGGTAAAATCACGCGCCGCCGGCGCGCGCAAGAAGACGGCCTGAATCCGTCGTTTCGGCTTGCCGCCGACGTTGCCCGAGTCTGGCATGGGATACGAACGTCAGCCGGCCCGCGGGAAAAGCCGGCGCAGCATGACCATGCGGCCCAAAATAATAAGCCTGATTATCAATACACGCCGAATACACGACGAACGGACCTGCCACAACTGAATCCGCTTTAGCCAGGCGCTTAATATTGACGCTCAGCGCCGATTCCGGAGAAAGCCTTCAATCTGCAGAGCCGGCATGCCCGCTGTCTGCGCCGCATCGACGATTTGCTGCCAAGTGATGTGGTCGATCGGTATGCCGTTGGCGCCGCGCTCTGCCCGCAAACCCTGTTCCGGTTCACCCGGGACATAGACTTCTTCCGAGACATCGTCCAGCGGCGATGCCTTCACCCATTCAACGAACGCTTCCGCTTCGGCATCCGCGTTCGGTGCGTCGAGCGCCTCCGGGTTGACGATCACGGAAAGCATGCAGTTGATGATCGCGCTGGTCTTCACCAATGTGCTAGAACGCGTGGTGAAGCCGCCGGACAAGGCGCCGGCGAAAATTTCGCACATTGCAGCCAGCCCGTAGCCTTTATGCCCGCCGAAGGCAAGCAGCGACCCACGCGGCTCTTCGTGCATTACTTTAGGATCGGTGGTAGGTTTTCCGCGATGGTCGATCAGGGATTCCGTGGGAACGCGCAAGCCCTTGTTGTAAGCCACGCGGGTCTTGCCGAACGCGATGCGACTGGTTGCGAAGTCGAGCACCAGCGGCGCCTTGCCCGTACGCGGAAACGCTGCGCAGAAAGGATTGGTGCCGAAACGCGCATCGATGCCGCCGAACGGCGCCACCAGCGGATCGCCGGCCACATTGACGAAATGGAATGACACCAAACCTTGCTGAGCGCATTGTTCGGCCCAGTGGCCGATACGGCCGATATGGTGCGCGTTGCGCAAGCCTACCGCGCAAATGCCCAGGCTTTTCGCGCGCGCGATGCCATGTACCATCGCTTCGTGCGCAACGACCTGGCCGAAGCCGCAGCCACCGTCGATTGTCAGCACTGCGCCGGCATCGCGCACGATTTCGGCGTGTCCATTGAGCTTGAGTTCGCCCTCCTTCAGCGAGCGAACGTAGCGCGGAATCATGCCGACCCCATGCGAATCGTGGCCGGAGAGATTGGCCAGCACCAGATGATCCGCAACCAGCCGCGCTTCGCGCGGGTCGCTGCCCGATTTCTCCCATATCGCGCATACGAATGAATGCAGGTCGGCGGCATCGATCCGCATGTCGGATGCGGCGTGGAGTTCGTTTTTTTTCATTTTATTGACTAGACTCAAAAATAATCAGGCCCGGCTGGCCTGCGGCAGGCGTGGTTCACGTATCATAAATTGGTATGACCAATTTTTCAATCTTCATTTTTTTGCCGATGCTTCGGATACCGGAATAAATCGCGTCGCTCTCGTCTTGTGAGGAGCTGCATAACTCCATCCGGCGCTCCATCGGGCGGAAAATTTGCGATTGTCACGTTGCATGCTTGACAAGCTGCGGTGGAAGTGAAATTATTGGTACAGTGGTATGACCAAATCCCGTGCTGCAATTGCCACCTGACCGAGCCGGCGCCGCGAATCATGTCCGAGAGTTTTCATTTCGTGAATTGATTTCAGACAGGTGGACTCGCGGTGTTTGCTTGAGTCCGTCAGGTACGCCGTACATAAAAAAGATGGGTAAGCAGAAGCGGGAATACCGGTGAAAAGTTCAATAACTAATCAAAGGAGACAAGAATGAAAATCTGGAAAAAAATACTGCTTGCCGTATTGGCGGCAGGCCTGGCAGGCAGCGGATTTGCGCAAACCAAGCTCAAGTGGGCGCATGCGTATGAAACCTCGGAGCCCTTCCATAAATGGTCGGTGTGGGCTGCCAATGAATTTGGCAAACGGACCAATGGAAAGTATCAGATTGACGTTTATCCGGCTGCACAATTGGGCAAGGAGTCCGATTCCATGCAGGGGCTGCAGCTCGGCACCGTCGATATCGTCATTTCGGGCGCCAGCTTTTCAGCAAAGGCTTATCCGCGCATTGGAATCACCTACTACCCCTTCATTTTCCGCGATCCTGATCATCTGCTGAAATACGCCAAGAGCGATGTGTATCGCGAGATAGCCAAGGGTTACGCCGACAAGACCGGCAACCAGGTTGTCGCCACTACCTATTACGGCGCGCGCCACACCACCTCAAACAAGTCGATTACCAAGTGTGCCGACCTCAAGGGCATGAAGATGCGCGTGCCTGATGCACCCGCTTATGTAGCAATGCCTCGTGCCTGCGGCGCCAATACCTCGCCGATCGCTTTTGCGGAAGTGTATCTGGCGCTGCAGAACGGCACCGTAGACGCGCAGGAAAATCCGCTGCCGTCGATCGAGGCCAAGAAGTTTTATGAAGTGCAGAAATACATCGCACTGACCGGGCACATTCTCGACGCGGTGAACACCGTGGTGTCAGGAAAGACGTGGAAGCAGTTTACTGACAGTGAAAAAAAACTTTTCACCGAGCTCGCGCAGGAAGCGGCGCAGCGTGGCAGCGCCGATATCATCGCACGAGAGAAGGAGCTGGTGAGCGTCTTCAAACAAAAAGGCTTGACCGTCAACGAAGTCGATCGCAATGATTTCCGCAATACAGTGCTGCAGAAGGTGAAGTTCGAAGACTTCGGCTATCTCAAGTCGGACTGGGAACGGATTCAGACGATTAAGTAAGCTGCGCCTGAGAGAGACCTGCCGAACAGCCTCGTTTGCATTCGATGCCGTTCGGCTGAAGAGATCTCCCTGGTTTGGCGTCCTCGCGCACGCGGGGGCCCAGTGGCTGTCGCTGGCAATGTCTCTGGGCTCCGCCTTCACGGGAATGCCTTGCATGGACGAAATTGCCTCAGCCGAACAACGTCGTCCGTTCAAATATCGCATTTTCCTGAAAGCCTTTCATGGAACAAACCATCCCTCAAATACAAGCCAGCGTGGAAGAGCTGGCGCACAGCTTCGAAGAAGCCGACCTACATGTAGTCGACCTGTCCGACTATCGTATCGAAGACTGGATCACCGCCGCCTTGTTCTGGATGATGACGCTGCTGGTCTTCCTCCAGTTCTTCACGCGCTACGTGATGAACGATTCCTATGCGTGGACCGAGGAGCTGGCGGTCAACTGCCTGATCGCCATCGTCTTCATCGGGTCCGCGATGTGCGTGCGCAAGGACCGGCATATCCAGGTCGACATCCTGTATCGTTTTTTGCCTGCGAAGGTTTCGCGCGTGTTGTCCACGTTGGTGGACCTGGTGCGCGTGAGCTTTCTGGTCTATATCACCATTCTGGTGTGGAAATATATCCAGCTGGTCGGCGATGAACCTATGACTACCATCAACTGGCCCAAGAGCATGATCTACTGGCTGGCGTTTTTCGGCTTTCTGCTGATGCTGTTTCGCGCGGTGCAAACTGCGTTGAGAAATTGGCGGCAAGGCTACTCGATACTCGAAAAACCGGAAGCCTATGATGGCCCGGAGGCATCATAATGGGAATACTCATCGGTTCGTTCCTGGGGTTGATGCTGCTTGGTTTGCCGGTGGCGCTGTCGATGGCTGTCGCATCGCTGCTTTACATTCTGGTCACCGGCTCGGTCCCGGACGTGATCATCGCCCAGCGCATGATCGCCGGCGTGGAAAGCTTCCCTTTATTGGCGGTCCCGTTTTTCATCCTGGCCGGCAACCTGATGAATGTTGCCGGCATCACCGGGCGCATCTACAACTTCGCGGTGGCGCTGGTCGGATGGATGAAAGGCGGACTGGGTCAGGTCAACATCATCGGCTCGGTCATTTTTTCCGGCATGTCGGGCACCGCCATCGCCGACGCGGCGGGCCTGGGCACGATCGAAATCAAGGCAATGCGCGACCATGGCTACAGCCCCGAGTTCTCGGTCGGCGTCACCGCCGCATCGGCCACGCTCGGCCCCATCATTCCGCCCTCGCTGCCGTTTGTAATTTACGGCATGATGGCCAACGTGTCGATCGGCTCGCTGTTCCTGGGCGGAGTGCTGCCGGGCGCGGTGATGACACTGTTCATGATGGCCACGGTCGCCATCATCGCTTACCGAAATAACTGGGGCGGCGACGCGCGCTTTTCCTGGAAAAAGCTGGGCAGCGCAGGTACCGAAATCCTGGTCGTATTAATGTTCCCACTGGCGATATGGCTGATGACGCGTGCCGGCGTGTCGGTCAACGTCGCAGCAGGCTGTGCACTGGTGGCACTGCTTGCCGCGGACTGGTATTTCGATTTTTCAGCGGTGATGGCATTGATGGCACCGGTCATCCTGATCGGCGGCATGACCCTGGGCTGGTTCACCCCGACCGAGGCGGCAATGGCGGCCGTGTTATGGGCGCTGTTCCTGGGCCTGCTGCGCTATCGTTCGATGACATTCAAGGCATTGGTCAAGGCCACATTCGACACTATCGAGACCACGGCCAGCGTGCTGTTCATCGTCACCGCCGCATCGATTTTCGCTTGGCTACTGACCACCAGCCAGGCGGCGCAGATGCTGACCGACGCGATTCTCGGCTTCACGCAGAACAAATGGGTGTTCCTGTTGCTGGCCAACCTTCTGATTCTCATCGTCGGCTGTTTCATTGATACTATCGCAGCCATCACGATCCTGGTTCCGATCCTGTTGCCGATTGTATTGAAGCTCGGCATCGATCCGATCCATTTCGGCGTGATCATGACGCTGAACCTGATGATCGGTCTGCTGCATCCGCCGCTCGGCATGGTGTTGTTCGTGCTGGCGCGGGTTGCGAAGCTGTCGGTCGAGCGCACTACGATAGCCATTTTGCCGTGGCTGATTCCGCTGTTTCTGTCGTTGATTGCGATTACCTATATTCCCGAGATAACGTTGTGGTTGCCGAAAATGATGGCGGCCGGGAAGTAGAGGAGTGCAGCGACGTTGATCCACCATGAACCCGGCAGCGAAGCCCTGATATGGTTGTTTGCAATTCGGATGTCCCGGCCTGCGAGTCCGAATCCGATTCGGAACCGGGGGCTGGACAGAAATAAAAAGGGCACCTCGGCGGTGCCCTTTTTTATTTCATATTATTTCAAATACCGCCGACTCTAGTCTGCAGTCATTCCTGCACTCTTCGCCACTCTTGCCAGCCGCTTGCGCTCGTCATTGATGAAGGCCACAAAACTCGCCTGCGTTCCGCCTGCGGGCTCAATGCCGGCGGGGATCAGGCGGTCTATCGTTTCCTTGCTCTTGAGCGATGTCTGCAGTTCGGCGTTGATCTTCTCCATGATTGCCAGCGGCGTGCCCTTGGGTGCGAACAGACCGGCCCAATGGCCGATGTTCACGCTTGGGTAGCCCTGCTCGGCGGTGGTGGGCAAATCGGGATATGCGGAGATGCGCTTGCCGTAGGTGGTGGCGATCGCTTTCAGCCTGCCACCCTTGATCTGCGGTATGACGACGATGCTTGCCTCCGAAGTGGCCGTGACCATGTTGCCGATCACGGCATTGACGCCTTCCTGGCCGCTCTTGTAAGGGATGACGGTGAATTGGGCGCCCGTGGCTTCCTTCAGCATCTCGCTGACAAAATGCGGCGTGCTGCCACCGCCCGCCGTGGCGAAGTTGATTCCTTCGGTCCCCTTCGACTTGGCGTAGGCGACGAATTCCTTCATATTGTTTACCGGCAGGCTGGGGTGCACCACGATGACCGAAGGCGCTACCGCAATCATGCCTACCGGCACCAGATCGTCGTCGGCGTAGGGCATCTTGCTGCGGAGTAAACTATTGGTCACCACACCGGCCGCACCGACCAAAAAAGTGTAACCGTCCGGATTGCTCTTGGCCACATAGTCAGCGCCGATGACGGCACCCGCGCCCGGCTTGTTCTCGATAATCACAGGTTGACCCAGCCGCTTGGACACGCCCTCGGCAGCCACGCGGGCGATGAGATCGTTGGCGCCGCCCGGACCGAAAGGCACTACGAACCGGATCGGGCGGTCGGGCCATTCGGCATGCGCGGCCGTCAGGCCGGCAGTCAGGGCAAGAAAAAGAAGGGTTGCGAAGGCGGTGGCGAAGAGTTTGATACGTGGCTGCATTTTGATGTCCCCGTTCTGGTTTGATGAATGTGCATTGCGAAGCATGACAGCTTGCCGCGCCGGGCAGACCTTGTCAATGGTGCCTTATGATTGAAAGGCTTCCCGCTCTGCGATAACTCGTAAAACGAGTGACGTTTAATATCAAGGACAGAAGGCCAGGCACTCCAGTTGGTCGGCGTACTACCGATTACGGCTGCGCCGCCGTCGAAGCCAAAGCCAGCCGCACCTGCGCCGCGTCCGGAATCGGTTCGATCGCGCCCCAGCCCTGCGTCGACACAGCCGCAGCGACATTGGCATATTTCACGGCATTGGCAAGGTCATCGCCTGCTACCAGCCGCGCCAGCAGACTGCCGTCAAAACAGTCGCCGGCGCCGGTGGCGTCAACCGGTGACACGCGCAGTGCATTCACATGCTGCGGCACGCCGCCGCGTTCAGCCAGCCACGCACCATCGGCTCCGCATTTGAGAACCA
>DASYKE010000054.1:0-2067 GCA_035995725.1 Burkholderiaceae bacterium
ACTGGCCAGGGCTACAGCGTACTGCAGGCGGTAAGTGCATTTGAAGCGGCCAGCGGACGCTGCGTGCCGTACGAGATCGTGCCGCGCCGGCCCGGCGATATCGCCAGTTGCTACGCATCTCCTGCGCGGGCACGGGAATTATTGGGCTGGCAGGCGGAAAAAAGCCTGGCGGACATGTGTGCCGATCACTGGCGCTGGCAGAAAATGAACCCTGACGGATACTGATCAAACAAAAGCGCCGCCGTCCTTGATGTATTTCTTGTCGGTATCTGATGCAAGTCAAGCACAGCTCGGCGCGTAATTCCACAATAGAACAATTGGAAATAATTGGCGCTGGCCGCGACCGACACCAATACCAATAATTCACACTATCATTCAAGGAACACTTCATGACGAAAGAACCGCGCGTACCAGCCGACCTCATCAACCGCTCTCATCGGCCTGCCGCTAAAGTTGCACTGATTACCGGTGTGACCGGCCAGGATGGTGCGTATTTATCGGAGCTGCTGATCAGCAAAGGCTATATCGTGCACGGCATCAAGCGCCGCACCTCGCAGCTCAACACCGGGCGCATCGATCACCTGTACCAGGATCCACATGAAGAGCCGCGCCGCTTCATCCTGCATCATGGCGACATGACCGACAGTTCGTCGCTGATTCGCATCATCCAGCAAGTGCAGCCGGACGAAATCTACAATCTTGCAGCGCAAAGCCATGTCGCCGTCTCGTTCGAAGAGCCGGAATACACGGCCAATTCCGACGCGCTCGGACCGCTGCGCGTGCTGGAAGCCATCCGCATCCTCGGCCTGGAAAAGAAAACGCGTTTCTATCAAGCCTCCACATCGGAACTGTACGGCAAAGTCCAGGAAATACCGCAACGCGAAACCACGCCGTTCTATCCACGCAGTCCCTATGCAGTCGCCAAGCTTTATGCTTACTGGATCACCGTCAACTATCGGGAAGCGTACGGCATTTATGCATGCAACGGCATTCTGTTCAACCATGAGTCCTCGCTGCGCGGCGAAACTTTCGTCACTCGCAAGATCACCCGTGCGCTGGCCAGAATCGCGCTCGGCTTGCAGGACCGCCTCTATCTCGGCAACATGGATTCGCTGCGCGACTGGGGCCATGCCCGGGACTATGTCGAGATGCAGTGGCTTATGCTGCAGCAAGACCAACCGGAAGATTTTGTCATCGCTACCGGCATCCAGTACAGCGTGCGCGACTTCGTCAATGCGGCAGCCGCCGAGCTTGGCATAACTTTGGCGTGGCAAGGCGAAGGTCTCGCAGAAACCGGCACTGTGGTGAACCCCGGCCCACATAACGGTACCAGGCCGGGGCAAGTCATCGTCAGTGTGGACCCGCGCTACTTCCGCCCTACCGAAGTCGAAACCCTGCTGGGCGACGCCAGCAAGGCGCACGCCAAATTAGGCTGGAAACCCGCCACCACGTTCGACCAGCTGGTCAAGGAAATGGTGCAGTCCGATCTCAATGCAGCCCGCAAATACGCACTGGTCAAGAACAATGGTTTTGTGGCCCACGCGCATAACGAATAGGAACTTGCCGCCGAAGACCACATTTGAACCTGGTGGCATGACGGCAATCAGACAAACCTTCAACCATATCAGGCACTATATGCAGCAGATAACAGGCAATCCGGGAAAGCGCATCTATGTAGCCGGTCACCGCGGCATGGTCGGCTCGGCTGTCGTCCGTGCGCTGCTCCAGCGCGGCTACAACAACATCGTCACGCGTACGCATGCAGAGCTCGACCTGATCGACCAGGCCCAGGTACGTGCTTTTTTCAGTTCGGAAAAAATCGATGAAGTTTATCTGGCCGCGGCTCGCGTCGGCGGCATCCATGCGAACAACACTTATCCAGCGGAGTTCATTTATCAGAACATGATGATCGAAGCCAACATCATTCATCAGGCTTGGCGCAGCGGGGTCAAAAAATTGTTGTTTCTGGGTTCATCCTGCATCTATCCCCGATTGGCAGAACAGCCGATCAAGGAAGATTTTTTGCTCACCGGACCGCTCGAACCAACCAATGAACCGTATGCGATC
>DASYKE010000055.1:0-8615 GCA_035995725.1 Burkholderiaceae bacterium
GGTTGCACATGCGGCATGTCTGCCAATGCAATTACCCATCCTGATGCATTGCACGGTTGCGACAGCGCATGGACCAGCGACGCTCCCATGCCCTGATCCGCGCTCGAACATTCGATCACTTCACAGCCGAGAGCCCGCAACTGCGCCGCCACCGCATCCGCACCGGGCCGGACAACTGCCCGCACCGTCGGCAATACCGCCAGCAGATTCTTTGCGGCCGCGGCCACCACGGTTTCGCCATTGGGGAGCGGCTGCAGCAGTTTGTTTCGCACGCCGGTCGGGTCGAAACGCAAGCCTTTTCCAGCGGCCAGCAAGATACCTGCGAACTGGCTCATGTCAGCTGTGCATTCTCTTCGGTCAGCTTTGCATTCTCTTCGGTCAGCTGTGCATTCCCTTCGGTCAGCTGTGCATTCCCTTCGGTCATCGTGGCGATTTCGCATCGGAATTTCGGCTGCAATTCAACTGTCAGGTAACACGGCATTTTATTCTTTATCCTGCCTGGCATTGATGTAGCCGCCCACCAACAAAAAAACCGCGTTCGACCAAAAGATCGGATAGATGCCGAATGCGCTGCCGAGTGAACCGAAAAGCAGCGGAACCGCTATCTGCGTAAACTTGTTGACGGTCAGCCGCATGCCGAGAGCCTCACCGGCCCGCCCGGGCGGTGAATAATTGTAAGTCAGTATGATGGACAATGGTTGTCCGCATCCCAGCGCCAGTCCCAGCAAAAAGGAAATTGCACCCAGAATGACCGGATGCCCGAACATCGGAAACAGGAAGTAAGTGGCGCCTGCCATCAGCAGCGACCATGTCAGCACCCGCTTCTCGCCGTGTTGCCTGGACAGCGATGGCATCCAGAGCCGCACTACGAACGCCGCCGCTGCCTGCATGCCGAGGATCACGCCGATCATGGAGGCCGTCAGCCCGATCGAGCGACCGTAGATCGGCATGTAAAAGTTGAAGAGGTCGATGCCGGTCAGGATCAGTCCGCTTGTAATCAGGATACCGCGCAGCGGACGATTGCCGAGCAGTTCGCTGATGCCTCCCGCGCGTACTTCCTGCTCGACCTTGACTTTGGCCGGAATGAAGCGGGTATAGCACAGCAAAACGATGCCCGGAACGACGGCAATCGCGGCGAGCCAGAAATAGGTTACCGAATATCCGGCGCGGTCGACCATGAAACCGACCAGCATCGGTCCGATGAATCCGGATACCGCTGAGCCCAGGCTAAACGTGCCGAAGTTGCTGGTGCGTGCATGCGCTTCGCCGAGAGAGCCGATCAGGTTGTGAGCCGAAACATGAAAGAAGATATTGGCGATCCCGATCAGAGCCGCCGATATGAACAGTACCGGCATGAACGGCAGCACTATCGGCAGCAGAAGGCTCATGCTCATGCCGAACGAACCCAGCACCATCGGCCAGCGCACGCCTATGCGGTCCGAGATGCGGCCCGCATAGACCGCGAGCATCAGGGGGAAACATGCGTACATCGAGATCAGCAGGCCGATGGCCAGCGGACTGGCATGGAAGTCGATCGCATACAGCGCGACCAGCATCCTGCTGCCTTTTAGCGCGATCTGATTAAGTACCGAGAGCAGAACTGTTAGATAGAGGGGCATGAGGATTTTTGTTGCCGGCGTCGGTCGCCGGTGCGCCGCGCCGCAGATTTTTATCCGGCCCGATCTGATCTTGACGGGAAACAATCCGATTGATTATATCAGCGTCCTTTTATGCAGACTACAGTTCCGTATACAGGAATATGAGCGGTAGCGGCGCCGCAGCAAGAGCTGCTTGAGTGCGTGATAACATCATATTGTTTTGCGCGGCGCATGGAAATAGAGCAGGCATCGGCTCGGTTGGTGTCATCTCGATCAATGGATTGCCTTTTTTGGAATGAAACCCGGTAGAAACGATCCCTGTCCCTGTGGCAGCGGCCATAAATACAAGAAGTGCTGCGGCATGGTCATACCGATCGCGCCACCGGCGGTCGCATCGTCGACTGCGAAGCAGCGCGAGTGCGGTACCTGTACCGCATGCTGCGACGGCTGGATGGCGGGCACAATCCATGGCCACGAAATGAAGCCAGGCGTGCCATGCCATTTTGTGCGGCAGGGCGGCTGCAGCATTTATGAACAGCGGCCGGATTCGCCGTGCCGCAGCTTCGTGTGCGGCTGGGTCGCGCAGGACAGTCCGTTTCCGGAATCGTTCAGGCCGGACCGCATCGGTGTCATCATCGTTCGGATCAAATGGCGCGAGCAGCCGGCCTATCTGTTGCGCTCGGCCGGACGCGATCCGGACCAGGAGTTGCTGGAATGGATGGGCCGCTTCAGCATGCACACCGGGCGGCCGTTCTTTTATGAAAAAGCCGGCGAGAAGCTGGGTTTCGGCCCGCCCGCGTTTCAACAGGACATGCTGCTGCGCGCGCAGCGCGGCGAGCCGATGTGGTGAGCATCGGATAATGAAGCCGTACCATGAGCAAATTCCGCTGGTGCTGCTGACCGGCTTCCTGGGCAGCGGCAAGACCACGTTGCTGCGCGAGCTTTTGCTGCATCCGCAGATGTCGGATACCGCGGTTCTGATTAACGAACTGGGCGCAGTCGGTCTCGACCATCATCTGGTGTGGGGTGCAAGCGAAGCGCTGCTGGTGCTGGAAAACGGCTGCATCTGCTGCAACGTACGGGACGATTTCATCAGCGCCCTGCAAGACCTGTTCTGGAAGCGGCTGCACCGGCAGATTCCGCGCTTTGCCCGCGTGGTGATCGAAACCACCGGCATCGCAGACCCGGGACCGATTGTGCATGCCGTAATGTCGGATTCCCTTGTTGCCGAACGCTATCGCCTCGACGCGGTGATCACCACGGTGGATGCGATGCTGGCGCAGAACCAGCTGGACCGGCACTGGGAATCGGTCAAACAGGTTGCCGCAGCCGATGTGCTGCTGGTGACGAAAGTGGATCTGGCGAAACCGGCCGACGTGACGCAACTGGAGCAGCGCCTCGCGCAACTGAATCCGTTCGCGGCGCAGCAACGCGTGGCACACGGGCAGATAGAGCCGGATCTGCTGTTCGGATCCATTCCTGGCAGCGCGCGGCGCACCGCTGCCGGCGTTACCAACTGGAAGGCGCGGCCCGTGGCGTCGACAAACCAGGCTTCGTACTCACTGCGCCGACCAGCGGAAGTGCACAGCCGACCAGCGGAAGTGCACAGCCGACCAGCGGGAGTGCACAGCTCGCCGGTTCCGCTAAAACAAGCGCGTGTCCGCGCAGCCTTGCACGACAGCCGGATAAGAAGTTTCACGCTGCATTTGCATGGCGCAATGGAGCGCGACCAGTTGCTGGCCGCGCTGACTGCCGTGCTGGCTCAACACGGCAGTCGATTGCTGCGCATCAAGGGCCTGGTCGACATCGTCGATGAAGTGCGCCCGGTAGTATTGCAGGCGGTCGGCGACACCATCTTTCCGCCGCAAACCCTGGATGCCTGGCCTGGCGGCGAGCGCGCCGGCAGCCTGGTTTTTATTACAAACGAGCTGGGTCCGCAGCCGGTGTGCGACGTGCTCGCCCTGCATATGCCGGGCAGGGTGAGCCTGGCGGTTTGAGCCTGGCGCGTCGTCAGATCGGCGCCAAGGACAGTGCCAAAGCGGCGGCCCGCCTCCATGCTGACAGTTATTTTCGTGCGGCGCCGGAGTCGAAATAGCCGGACTCGATGAAGCGCAGCCAGAGGCTGCCGACTACCTTGATGCTGTCCTGGGTAAACAGGTAATGGTGGAAGTCGCGCACCCGCGCCACTCGATAGGTGCGGGCATAAGGCTCCATCGCTTCACGGTGCGCATCGACCGTCTTGGGCGGGATCGCTTCATCCAGCGTGCCGTTCATATCCAGTACGGCGACATCCTTCAACGCGGCCGGCGGGAAACTCGGTTCCAGCAAGTCCTGGATGAAACCGCCAAGCCCGCGCTGCCGGTATTCTGCGGGAAGCGAATCGGACAGCCATAGCCGCAGTCCCGTTTCGGTCAGCGCCGCGACATTGAACTGCATCGGCGCGTCCTCGCCGCTTTTAAAGCGCGGGTCTTTCAGGGCTCCCTGCCACCAGCGCATCCGGGTCTCCTCGTCGAGCGTCTTGGTGTAATACTTGAAATCATCCAGGCCGCGTTCGCGCAGACGCAGGGCGGTCGGTGTGTAGGGCGTGGAGAAATCGCCCTGCTTCGCCTTGCGATAAACATAGGCCAGGCCGGAACTGCTGGTGCCCCAGCCCAGATAGCCGTCGGGCTTGATATATTTGGCCAGTGGATACAGGAATGCGCCGCCGGTCGACATGCCCCAGTACAGCAGATACGACTTGCTGCGCTCGCGTTTTGGCAATACATGCTCGATCGCCTTGCGATAACCAGTGAGGTAGGTATTGGGTGTCGCAGCCAGCATTTGCTTGTAAAGGGTGGTACCCGATTTCGGGAAGCGATAGACATCGCTGTCGCCGGAGGTGGCCGGTTTCCCGGAGCCGGACTTGACGTCGAAATCGGCGGCGGTCCAGGGTGCCTTCTGCTGACGATTGAAAATTGGCATGCGGGTGTCGAGCGGTATGTCTTGCCATGAACCGCTGCCGTCCTTGGCGAAAAAATTCCAGCGTCCGACCCGGGTCAGCGCGATAAAGGTAACGCCGCGCTTGGCCAGCCAGATGGCCGGTCCTTCCTTTCCTTCCGGCGTTTCGAGAAAGTCCATTGCATATTCGCTGCCCGGCTCGCCGCCGACCACCACCAGTTTGCGGCCCTTGTGCAGGCGCGGCTTGTCGGGTGTGAGCGTGACCACCACCTGCGTGTATTGCTGGCCGTACGAATCGAAATCGATGTAATCGATTTTCTTGCGATAGCCCGAAGTGGCGGGGTAGTCATCGCCGCTCAGGATCGCTGCAATATTCTCCTGCTCGACGTAACCCTTGTCGGGCGGCAGTGTCCAACCGGCCGCAAGAGCAGACCCGCAGGTCAGCAGTAACGCAAAAGACAACGAACGTCCTGGCATCGATTTCTCCGTTTTGTTAAAGGAAATTCTCATCAGGGATGAAGACTTTGTCCGCTGCATTCTAGCAGCGCACCAACGGCTTGTGGAAAAATGGGAAGAGATTCCATATAGAAGAACAATATGATTGGTCGCGGCTGGCGCGCCTCGGCTGTCAGTAAAAAAAGATCGCTCTGCTTTTAATCGGACGCTTTGCTGCGTGATTTTTATGTTCCGATATGCAGAACTGCGTTTCATCTAGTTTTCATTTCTTGCAAATTATGCTACGTTGTTGTCTCGGTTGATAAATGGGTATCGATCGGTCATGCGGGCACAACAGGCGGCATGCTGCGCCTCGATGATCGGCAAGCCCGGGCAGGTTCGGCATCGAAGCGGATCGGTGAACATCAACGCAGGTTCAACAGGAGCAGCGCATGAAAATGTTTAATCGTTTCCTGCCGTATTTGCTGGCGGTTTGCTGTATTCCCGTGACCGGCGCTGCGCATGCGCAAGCGGTTGGGCCTGTCGCAGCATTGGCTCTGTACGATGGACCTGATCGTGAACAGCGCCTGCTGCAAGGCGCGCGGCGCGAGGGCGAAGTGAATGTCTACACGTCGCTGGTGGTTCAGGACATCTCCGATCTGGCCGCCGCATTCGAAAAAAAATACGGCATCAAGGTCAGATATTGGCGCGCCGGATCGGAAAAAGTGGTGCAGCGCGTCATCACCGAAGCACGTGCCGGACGCTTCGATTTCGACATCGTAGAAACGAACGGTCCCGAGCTAGAATCCCTGCATCGCGAGAAATTGCTTCAGAAAGCGACCTCGCCCCATTATGCGGACCTGGTCCCGCAAGCGCTCAGACCGCACGGCGAATGGGTCGGAACCCGGCTTAACATGTTCGTGCATATCTACAATACGAAACAGGTGAAAAAAGAGGATCTTCCCACCTCCTATCAGGACCTGCTCAACCCGAAATGGAAGGGCAAACTGGGTATCGAAGCCGAGGACAACGACTGGTTCGCCGCCATCGTCAAGGAGCTGGGCGAGGAAAAGGGCGTCAAACTGTTCCGCGACGTGGTTGCCGCCAACGGCATGTCGGTGCGCAAGGGCCATACGCTGCTGGCCGGACTGGTGGCTTCCGGAGAAGTGCCCTTCGGCTTGACGGTATACAACCACAACGCCGAAAAGCTGAAGGTAAAGGGAGCGCCGGTCGACTGGTACGTGATCCAGCCGGCGATTATCCGCGCCAATGGCGTGGCCTTGTCGAGGAAACCGCCGCATTCGCACGCTGCGGTGCTGTTCTACGATTTCATGCTGAACGAAGGCCAGTCGATACTGGCGAAAGGTGAATATATCCCCGTCAGCCGCAAGGTCCAATCGCACATCGACAAACTAGCGGTTAAGTTCATCGATCCTGCCATTGTTCTGGATGAAGGCGAAAAATGGCAAAAGCTGTTTGCCGAGATATTCACGAGGCAAGGACGCTAATGATACGTAGTATCGCCGCACCGGCGGAACGGAGGCTGTAAAGCGGCCAAGCGATTCCCGTTGATTCCCGTTTAATCGACCGTTTCCCGAATCACGCCGCCATCGCCATGCTCAAACGGCAAATTGTTTTCGTTCAGTACCGTCATTCACTTATGAAGATCGTAGTACGGCGTCAATTAATGGGTTGATAAAAAAAGGGTTGATAAAAAAAGGGTTGATAAAAAATTGGAGAAATGATGGCAGGCAAATTCATCAGTTTGGATTCGCTGGCGCCGGGCGTGCCGGCCGCTCTACCCGGTTTCCAGTATCCCGCGCCGCGTCACCCGGCTTACCTGCGCCAGCAACGCAGCACCGACATTGAAGCGCTGATGCCGCTGGCGCGGGCGCATTTGCAGCGGCGTTACGGACGCTCCGCGCTCGGCGATATCAGGGAACAGGATCATCTGCTCATCATCACCTTTCCGCATCAGAACGATCTGGTGTTCGAAGCGATCAAGCGCGCGCTGCTGGAGCGCGGCGTGGCGCGCGTCGACCGCATCAACACCATCGATCTCGGCATGGAATCGGTCGAGTACAGCGCGGCCGACGGCTGGCGTGAAATCACCGACCGTCTGCCGCCGATGATCGAGAGTGGCGTCGAGTTCAACGTCGCTTCCACCGCGTTGAAACGCTTCCTGGACGACCGCCCCGGCTATACCGGCGTGTATGCCGGCGAGGCGGGCCGCTCGCACTGGCGCCGCGCCGCCGGCAAGAAAATCCGCAACAACTGGGTATACGGCACGTACGAGGACTTCATTTCGCGGGCCAACGGCTATCCGGATGAAATCTGGCGCACGCTTGATCTCAAGCTGGTCAGTGCGTTCGGCAACGCCGCCGCGGTGCGCATTACCAGCCCCGAAGGAACCAATATCAGCTGGAAAGTAACTCCCGAGCAGGCCGATTTATGGCCGAAGGGCGCATACATTTCAGGCCACATTCTGGGATCGACCATCCAGGGCATCCGCTTTGGCCATTCGGTCGACACGTTTCTCAAGGAAGCCAGAATCCTGATGCCGACGCTGAATGGTGTTGTTGGTGGAACCAGCAATCACACCGGCTACTTCCCGCATATCGAGGTGCATGTGGAAAGCGGCATGATCACCAAAATCGTCGGCGGCGGCAAGTACGGCGAATTGTGGCGCGAGGTGGTGGAGCGCTACAAGGATGTGCAATACCCGGGATTTCCGTACAAGGGCTGGGCCTATTTCAACGACGCGTCGATCGGTACCAATCCGAAGAGTTATCGGCAGATCGAGACATTGTGGAAGTACAACGATTCATGGACCAACCTGCCCGAGCGGGCGCAGGCCGGCGTGATCCATTTCGGATTCGGCGCCGAGCACTGGGACCAGACTTTCCTGAGCTATTGCAAGCAAAACAAGCTGCCCACCATGCATTTCCCGCATGTGCATAACGTGTTCGCCACTTATGAAATCCAGCATCGCAAAACCGGCGAGTGGATCAAGCTGATCGACAAGGGCCGCCTCACGATGCTGGACGATCCGGAAGTCGTGCGGCTGGCCAATGCGCTGGGTGACTCGCGTCTGCTCGAATACGACTGGATTCCGGCGCTGCCCGGCATTAATTATCCCGGCGACTTTCAGCGCGACTATGCGCAGGAGCCGGTCGCGTGGATCCGGCGCGAGCAGGAAGGCGAATTCGCCTGAGCCCCAGACTTCTCATCAAAGGAATCCGTGTGCTGTCATCCGCTTCGAAGCAACCCGCCGATCTGCATGGCACCGCGCCTTATCAGGCGCTGAAGGAACCTTTTTATTTGCCGGTCGGCGACGAGGTCAGCCTGTTCGAGGCAGCGCATCGCGAGCGCATCCCGGTGCTGCTCAAGGGACCGACCGGCTGCGGCAAAACGCGCTTCGTCGAATACATGTCCTGGTATCTGGCGCAACGCGCCGGCGCCGACGACCGCAGGGAGTGCACAGCCCGCGGGATTGCGCTAACCACCATCAGTTGCCATGAGGACTTGACCGCGACCGATCTGGTGGGACGCTACCTGCTGTCGGTCGACGGTACGCACTGGATCGACGGCCCGCTCACGCGCGCGGTCAAGAGCGGCGGAATCTGCTATCTCGATGAAGTGGTC
>DASYKE010000056.1:0-6156 GCA_035995725.1 Burkholderiaceae bacterium
GCAGATCGATGTCATTGAATCAGCCGCTGAGCAGCGATTTACCATTTCCCTCGATAAAATTTCGAATCGGCACTGATATTGTCGTCACGTTTGAATATCCGCGAGGAGGACCGCTTCAATTTTTTAAGATTGTTCAGGCAATGGTATGTGAGCGAGCCCGAGAAGCTGGAATCATTCTTTTTTCTCATTCTATGCAGCAGCCAGTTCCTTGTTTCATACGCGCGGCCGGCGCAGGCAAGCTTCAACGCCGTGCCGCCGTTGAGCATTAATTGCAGACGGGACCGGTATATGGCGAGATGACTAAGGTCGCGTTGTATTCCTCCCAGCCGGAATTTATACTCATACGCCCCCCACAGGAAGTGGTATTCCTTGCCATTTTGGGCGATGCACTCGCAAATTGTGAGATAGCAGCACAGCGTGCCAAGGCCATACCGGTCATACGCAGGGTCATGCGCAATCACCGATAAAAAATAACTGTCTCCGAAGCGGTAGTTGATCGTTCCCGCGCAAACCCGGCCATCAATCGTGATGACGCTGATCGATCCGCACAATCTTGCGAGCTTGAATATTTTCTCTGTTTCGGCATCATCGAAACGCGAGGATTTGTACTTGCCGGCCATCCTCGCCCTGTTCAGTGCAATGATGTCGCGGATATGCTGCTCTCTGAACTCCTTGTTGCCGTATGTTTTGCATGACACCGAAGGGAAGCTGCGTTTCAGTTTATTGAGATACCGCTTGATGTAGCTGCGCGTCGATTTTCCCAGGCTGCCTAAATACTCTTCGGCCGTATCGGGCAACTTCAGCACTATATCTTGCGTGCAAGGAGACTGCCGGCAAGGAAAAGACAAGGCGTTGGCCGCAGCGTCAATCACGGGAAACGATATGATGTTAACGGACGGCCATGCATTGAAAATGTAATGTGCAAACCGGTCAATTTCCTCCGCGGTAATTCGGAATTGCTCATTCAATACACGCACCGTCCCGCTCTCCAGGCGGAACAGAAGGACAGTGATTATTTCCCCATTTTTTTTCACTACATACGTGCTCGTGTCGCTCGTGATAGTGCCGTATACCATGTGATAGGCAAGGGAGGAATACATATGCTGATATAGCTGATCCAGCTTTTCATCTACACATTGCGGAACTGAACCTGAGTGTAGCGAAATAGATATGTTTTCCAATTCCATGGCCGGCATTGAGTGAGGAAGGTCGTTACTGCAACCCTTGGCGAAACGTTTTTTTACAAAAGACGGTCTGCAATTTCGGGATGCAAATACGCCTTCACATTAGTTCTATTTACAGTGCTCTGTCATCCGACTCATGCAGGTCGTTTTTTGTTCATTCAGACAGGCTCCGGGCAAGCTGCCTTGTTGAGCGAGCTCAAGTTAGTCCTTTGAACCATTGCCCTTGCCAAATTGGAGATGAAATGAATTGTTTTCAAAAAACGAAAGGCAGACGTCCGCCCAAGTTTTGCCCCATGGTTTTTGCAATGGATTGCCTCCTGCATCGACCTCGGAAATTCATGCCATGTGAATTGAGAATTGACAACGCTCTTGAAGATTGAATCGATGGAAATGCAATGATCGTCATTGCCCGGTAAAGCGGAAAAATTCAGATCATGCGGCGGATGAAAGATGGCCCTATCGCCGGGAATATATCTTTTCCCTGTGCACGTGCACTTCATGATGAACTTGCTTATGATGAAAAAAATGTGTACGCAGACATGCCTTACTCATCCCACTCCTGTACTTGCAAGCCCGTTGGAATTTGAAGCACTGAATCAACCCCTTGCTGAGGTGTGCACCGTTTGTGGGCAAGATCGGTCTGACCCTATATACCCTGCGAATCAAAGGAAAACAAGGTTGGCGCATTTCGTACACGGATGCTGCATGCCAATGCTGCACTATCGTACCCGATAGTTTAAACTCTGCATGTCGTCGTCAAAACTACAAGAACAAGTCGCTTAGATGGCCTTTAGCCGTATATTAATCGTAGGATATGGGAGCATCGGTCAAGGCTTGACGCCTTTGCTGCTTCGTCATTTTCCGTCACTTCAGCCTGGGCAGGTAAACATCGTTACCGCGGACGAGCAGGGTAGTGCCATTGCCCGGGCGTACGGTATTGCACTGCATGTTTGCCCGCTCACCGAACAAAACTATCGCACGGTATTGAGCGGATTTTTATCGGCAGGGGATGTGCTGATCAACGTGTCCGTGCGCGTCTCGTCGATCGACCTGATTCAGTGGTGCCAGTCCAATGACGTGCTGTATCTCGACACGTGCATCGAGCCGTGGCCCGGGGGCTATGACGGCGCGCTGCGCCCGGTTGCACACACGACCAATTGCTGGCTGCGCGAACAGGCGCTTGAGCTGCGCGCCAACGGTCGCGCGACGGCGCTGGTAGCGCATGGCGCCAATCCCGGCCTGGTCAGCCATTTCGTCAAGCAGGGATTGCTGGAACTGGCCCGCCAAAAGGGTGTTTCGAATGCGAGGCCGTTTGCCGAGATCGCGCAAGCACTCGGGATTCGCTCCATACACGTCGCAGAGCGCGATACGCAGGATGACGGCTTGCCTTTGGCAGAAGGCGAATTTGCAAGTACCTGGTCGCCGGACGGGCTGATGTCGGAAGCGTACCAGCATGCGGAGATCGGCTGGGGGACGCACGAGCTGACGCCGCCGGCAAATGCGGCAGCGCACGGCCTGGGCGGGCGCTGCGGCGTATTCCTTGACGCCCGGAGCGCCACGGTCAAAGTAAAATCGTGGGTGCCGTCGGCCGGCCGGCAGACCGCGTATCTGATCACGCACCATGAAGTGCTGTCGATCGCCGATTTCCTCAGCGTGTACGACAGTAACGGCAGCCTCTCTTACCGGCCGACGGTGTTCTATGCATACCATCCCAGCGAGAAGACGTGCGCGTCGCTGGAGAACTGGGCGGCCATGGACTTCGCGATGCCGCGTTGTAAAACCTTGATGCGGGACGCGGTACGGGACGGCTATGACGAACTGGGCGCGTTGCTCGTGTTCGACGGCGGCGCCTACTGGTATGGTTCGACGCTTACGCATGCGCGCGCCGCCGAGCTGGCCCCCTGCAACAATGCGACATCGCTGCAGGTGGCTTCGGGGGTCATCGGCGTGCTCCAGTGGATGCTGGACCATCCGCGCGAAGGCGTGGTGGAGGCGGAAGACCTTGCGCACGACGCGGTGCTGTCCGTCGCGATGCCTTACCTTGGCCTGGTGTATGGGGTTGAAACGGACTGGCAACCCTCCGGCAAAGGGCGGCTTCAGTTTGCGGATTTTTTGGAGACCAGGAATTCCCTATGAAGAAAATTGGACTATGCTGAAATTTTTACAGGTAGAGAGATGGCTGCTCTTGAATGAAGTCCGCCGCTAAAATGCAAAGTAGGGGCCGATACCGCCTATCGTATATTTTCCCTCGATTGCCACGAACACGCTCTTTCCGAGGAAGAAAGGAAACCCCCAGGTGAAGAAGTCGGGGTCCAGACCGATTCCGGCTATTCCATCAAAGGCCGCATATTCAGGATGTTGAGCGAATTGCGTATAAGGATCGTCAACATGGAAGTCAACGGCTTTCGTTGCGCCGTTTTTTCCCTGAATGATTGCGGACAATGGCAGCGTCGCCGGCGGACAATAATAGAAGGCATTGCCGGCGCAACGCGGAATATCCTGATCAAAGAACTGGTGCCCGATTACACCGCTGTCGATAAAGCTTTTTTTGCGCGGCGTTCCTTTGTAAACCGTGGTGAAAAAACCTTGAGAATCTACGGTCAGGACGGTGGCCGAACCAAGCAGATTGTTGGCTTGCGTGTGAATGCCGAATATCAGCGAACCATTAACAGGAGGTGCTCCGCCTGGCGAAGTCGGCGGCAGCTCGATCACGAAGCCATTGTTGTCGGTCGCAAAAAAAGCCACCGGATGCTGCCGCTGTTTGTTCAATGGGGCAGCCGTCGGCTGGCATCCCGAGGCAGGGCAACTGTAATACCATTCTACATAGGGATTCTGCGCGCATGCCTTGCCGCAATCCTCCAAGGAAGGCCCGACCCCCAATAGGCCGTTGCCGAACACGAACGGCGAATCCAGTATTGTTGCCTCGGGGCGAACGCACTTGTCTGGTATACCTAAAAATTTTTGGTCGTTTGCTACCAGGATCGGTATCGAGTTTGCCCGCTTGCCGGCAAGCTGAACGTCCGCTAATTTGACCGGTCCCCATGCCATGGTAATGCCGTTACCGCCGAAATACGGTATGCATTCCCCTAACGGAGTGTTGTCATCCAGCGTCTGCTGGGGAAGGGACAATGACGGCGCAAGCGCCGAAGACAATATGGTTAACCCGGTTGCACCGGTATCGAGCATCACATGGTCAATCGCCCGGCAATTGGTAGTGCTGCCCGGCATGCAGACAGTTATGGTGACATACAGTCTGTTAGCGCCCGCATTCGTTAGCCCCTTATCTATCGTAATCGGCAATATGTTTGAACTGGCGCTGCCGGCGGTACTCGGATCGACAGAAACAGTTTGTGCCGGCGCATTGTTGAATACCAAAAACATGCATGCGAACAGCACTGCGATTACAAAATCGCGCGTTCCGGTTGCCTGATTGAAGGCCTGCATTGACGACTCCTGGGACAACATTTGAGACTCATCGGCTCGCCGAGAGCATGCCTGCGTATCTCCATTCGATTGCATTACAGGCCAACGTCCTTGAGTCGCCCATCCCCATTCATTTTCTCTGCCGCATTTCATTAATATTAGTACGTGCCGCCTGCATCATCACATAGCGGCAAAGAATGCTTTGAGGATGATCAAGCTTATTTAAAAATTACTATCGCTTCATTGCCTTTCGAAAGGAGCTTGCTAATACTTTTGAAAGACAGCATGTCACCATGTGAAACGAACGCGGAATAAAGCCTTTGTTCATTTGCTTTGCAGATCACATGCCTGACGAGTGGAGCTGGTAGCCATAGCTGTGGATTTCAAAATTATTTCTTCGCATTTAGTAATTGGAATCACCGTGGTGAGAACTATTCGGATTACCTGGAATTATCGCCGGCTGGTTACCATCCTCCTGTGCTGTTGGCTGAACGCGTACTTCGGTGCAAGTGCTCAACCGGTTTCTCCCCCAACATCTTCTTCTCCCCCAACATCTTCTGCCTCCGCCCTGACTATCATCGCAGGCGACACCAGCGGCGCAGGCGCTGTCGACGCCACAGGAGCGAACGCGCGATTCAGCAGACCGTCCGGCGTTACGGTTGACGCAAACGGCAATGTATATGTAGCCGATTACAAGAACCGCACTATCCGGAAAGTCACTCCCGCCGGTGTGGTCACGACCCTGGCCGGCACAGCGTTAGCTTCAGGAAGCGCCGACGGCAGCGGCGCGGCGGCACAGTTCCAGGGCCCGATTGGCATTACCGCCGATGCAGTGGGTAACCTGTATGTCGCCGATACCGATAATTCCATTATCCGCAAGATTACCCCGGCCGGTGTGGTCACCACCCTGGCCGGTACGGCAGGCGTTATCGGCAGTGCCGATGGCAACGGGGCGGCAGCTCAGTTTCGCGGCCCCTTTGGCGTTACCCTCGACGGGACCGGAAACCTGTACGTCGCCGATACCTTTAACGACACTATCCGCAAGATCACCCCGGCCGGCGTGGTCACTACCCTGGCCGGCACCGCGGGGACGTCCGGCACTGCCGACGGCGCCGGAGCCGCGGCACAGTTCAACGAGCCGCAAAGCATTGTGGCCGATGCCGCTGGTAATCTGTATGTCGCTGACGGCCTTAACCACACCATCCGCAAGATCACCCCGGCCGGCGTGGTCAGTACGCTGGCCGGCACGGCTGGAGCACTCGGCAGTGCCGACGGCGTCGGGGTAGCAGCGCAGTTTAGATTCCCATCCGGCATCACCATTGACCGCACCGGAAATCTCTATGTTGCCGACAATGACAATCAGACCATTCGCAAGATTACTCCCGCCGGTGTGGTCACGACCCTGGCCGGCACGCCTCTCCTGGTCGGCAGCACGGACGGCATCGGAGCGGCTGCACGCTTTCGCTCGCCGGCCGATGTCACAGCCGATGCCGCGGGTAATCTATACGTCGCCGATTTGTCTAATCGCACCATTCGCAAGATTACGCCG
>DASYKE010000057.1:0-2738 GCA_035995725.1 Burkholderiaceae bacterium
TAGGTACGATCGCCACAGAGGATCAGCTCCTCCGCATCATCCGCCATTGCTTGCCGGACAATTCATGGCACGACATTGATGCATTCGCTTCACATATATACTTCAGCTTCACACCAAAGGCCGCGTCGGAGACGGATGGGTGAATCTACTCCTGCTGACTCCTATTGCAAATGTGGAATAAACTTAGCCTGCCTTCGTGATAGCCGAAGGCAGTATAAATATCCTGAAGGAGGAAAATGCGGTTCGACCTGACTGACTTGGTGTTGTTTCTGCACGTCACGGAATCTGGAAGTATTACTGGTGGTGCGGAACGGGCACACATCGCACTGGCCTCTGCCAGCGCCCGCATCCGTGGGATGGAGGAAGCACTTGGTATCCCGTTGCTGGTGCGTGAACGACGCGGTGTGGAACCAACGCCAGCTGGCCGCGCCCTAGTGCATCATGCACGCATTGCCTTGCGGCAACAGGAACGGATGCGAGGGGAACTGGGGGAATACGCCCAAGGCCTCAAAGGCCATGTCCGGATCATGTGCAATACCGCATCATTGACCGAATTCCTGCCCGAAGCGCTCAGCACGTTCCTAGTCACGCACCCGAATGTTAACATTGATCTGGAGGAACGATTAAGTTATGAAATCGTCGCGGCGGTCGCAGAAGGAATGGCGGACGTTGGCATTATCGCCAATTCGGTTGATATTGCCGACTTGGAAACATTTCCTTTTCGCAGCGACCGAATGGTTCTGGTGACTGCGCGCAAGCATTCGCTGGCCGGGCGTGCCAACATTCACTTCTCAGAAACGCTGGATTATGACTTTATTGGCCTTCAGGAGGGCAGCGCCCTGCAGGACTATCTGTCTGAACAAGCGGCGCATACGGGAAGACGATTGAAATATCGGGTACGGCTGCGCAGTTTCGACGCCGTTTGCCGCATGGTCGAATCCGATGTTGGAATCTGCGTGATTCCTGAAGCCGCGGCTGACCGATGCAAGAAATCGATGGATATTCGGGCCATTTCCCTGCTCGATCCCTGGGCGTCCCGCGAACTCATTATCTGTGTCAAGCGGTTTGATGATTTACCGATTTACGCACAACAGGTAATCGAGCAAATCCGCGCCCAGTGATGTTATGTTTATGGTGCAATAGCGAGGATGTTGATTTGTATTATCGGCGTCACATGCTGTGTCAAATTTCAAAATGACCGGATGTAAATGAACGTTAAAAACACTCTAGAAACAAAAAACCCGCGTCATCACTGGGCTTGAGGCGGGTTTTTGTACGTTACTAAGCTTCTTGAAACATGTCTTTGGTGGTGATAGGTGGACTTGAACCACCGACCCCAGCATTATGAGTGCTGTGCTCTAACCAGCTGAGCTATATCACCGAACAGCCGAAAATTATGGCGTTTTTACCGGTATATGTCAACCCGGAACTATTTAGCGCTGCATAGCTGAGAATGATACTCCATGCGGCATATAAGAATCGCCATCCGTGTCGGACGCACGTCACTATGCCGGATATACGAAGATTTCTAAAAGTTGCGCCGAAGCTTTTCCTGGGTCGCTGCAATCCGGCGCAAAATCGTTGCTGCCGGAAACGCGCCAATGCAATCGACGACTATCCGCTCGGGCATCGAGCGCAGCCAGGTCAACTGCCGTTTCGCCAACTGCCGGGTCGCTGCAATTCCTTTTTCTCGTAACTGCCGGCGGTCGTAGGCGCCGTCCAGGTATTCCCACGCTTGCCGGTAGCCTACGCAGCGCATCGACGGCAGCCCTGGATGCAAGTCGCCGCGCGCGCGCAGCGCCGCGACCTCTTCGATCAATCCATTAGCCGGGCTGTCGAGCATTGCATCGAAGCGCGCCGCAATACGCGCATGCAGCACGCTACGGTCGGACGGTTCCAGCGCTATCGGCAATATCTGAAAGGGCAAGTCGATTTTGGACGCTTTGGCCAATAGCTGCGACATCGGCCGGCCGGTCAGTTCAATGATTTCCAGCGCGCGTTGAATGCGTTGCGCATCGTTGGGTTTCAGACGCGCGGCGGTGTCCGGGTCGAGTGCTGCCAATCTGGCATGCATCGCCGGAGAACCGGTTTTTGCAGCTTCGTCATCGAGTTGTGCGCGTATCGTGGCATCAGCCTGCGGCAAGACATCGAGCCCATCCTGCAGCGCCTTGAAGTACAGCATGGTGCCGCCGACCAGCAGCGGCAGTTTGCCACGCACGATGATTTCTGCCGCCAGCGCTAGCGCATGCTGCCGGAACTGCATCACCGAGTAAGTTTCGCTTGGTTCGATGATGTCGATCAAATGATGCGTTACGGCCGTGCGTTCCGCGGCGGAAGGCTTTGCCGTGCCGACGTCCATGCCGCGGTACACCAGCGCCGAATCGACCGAGATGATTTCCGACGGCATGTGCCGTGCAATTTCCAGAGCGGCGGCTGTTTTCCCCGATGCAGTGGGTCCCATGATGGCGACTACCAGCGGCTTGTTGTTCATCGACGTCACGGCGCTTTTGCCGGATTGACGGGGCCATGCGCATCGGAATGCATCATTTGTTATCTATTGCCCGCGCAAGAACAACTTATCAAGATCGGACAAGGCCAACTGCACCCAGGTCGGGCGTCCATGATTGCACTGGTCGGCGCGCTCGGTCGCTTCCATCTGGCGCAACAGCGCGTTCATTTCGGGTACAGTCAATGCGCGGTTGGCGCGCACCGCGGTATGGCAGGCCAGCGTGCCGAGC
>DASYKE010000058.1:0-5747 GCA_035995725.1 Burkholderiaceae bacterium
CTGTCGCCGAATGTCTTTCATGTCGGGCGGCGGCTTGCGCGATTCGGCGCGTTTTTCCATGTACATGCGGACCTGCTGCTTCGTTGGCTGATTAAACTGAGCCACGGCACACCTCGTCTAAAGAGTGAATCAAGGTAGTACCTTGGTTAACGTCGCGATAAATGCAGTGTTGACGCCATCGCTACAGCTTTTTGTAAGAAGATGTAATGGACCAAGGCTCGGAAATGCAATTAAGCCAGGAGCAGGGTAAAGCCCGGAATTGTCAGCCTGCTCTTCACTGCCGACCTTATGCTGTCCGCATATCATATGTACCTATTTGTAATGGTTACAGATTTCGGTCTGTAACTCTTTTTGGTTTTTAGAGCGTCCACCGTAAATCACCCCCGCAGTTTTAATTGCCGTAAATCAATTCGCACCTCATTTTTGCGGCAATGCCGATTCAGCACGCCAATCGGCACTACAACAATAGATCGAACATACGGAAGGCTTTGTCCCAGTGCTGGGGCAGCGGGTTTTTCACATCCTCATCGAAGATATTGAAACTGCGGGCAAGCGCCACGCCGAGTCCGCCGGCGATTTCAGGAAGCTGTGCCCTGGTTTCATCGTTGTAATCCAGGTCGAGTGGAGGTAGCTTCGTCAACTGATCCAGTATCGCGCTCAGCTGGATTTCCTCGTTGATGTTTCTGAAAGCATGGATGCATTCCTGCAGGCCTTTGGTGATGGGTAAATCATTGGGCTGAATAATATCCCGGTCATTTGACTTTGCAATGGCTTCACCGCGAACAAGCAGATCATAGATCTTGCGGTTGATCAAATCGTTAAAGCGCCTGAGGTCTTCCTTGTCGACATCGATACTTGCGACCAGCCGAAAGAAGCGCTCAAATCTGTCGATAGCCATTAGTTCCATGATGTTAATCCTCCTAATGTATATTCAAATCAATCGAGATATCTATGAATGCCGCGGCTCCGTACATGGTTTCCGGCCCGGCTTCCGAGCCGCCTCAGATCACCTCGAGCGGGCGCTTCTCGGTCGGCGGTGGAAAAGCGCGGTCCAGCTCGGCAAAATCGTCGTTCGAAAGCGGTATGTCGAGCGCGATGCGATTCGCCTTGACGTGGCCCGGCGATGCTGCCTTCGGGACAGCGATAATGCGATCCCGTCTGAGTACCCAGGCAAGTGCTATCTGGGCTGGCGTCGCTACATACTCGTCAGCAATGTGTTTTAGCACAGGACGATCAAGCAGCCGGCCCTGTTCAAAGGGGGAATAGGCCATGACGGGAATGTTACGCTTGTCGCACCAGGGCAGCAGGTCGTACTCGATGCCGCGCCGCATCAGGTTGTAGAGCACCTGGTCGGTCGTGACGGCGCCTCCGTTCGAAAGGCCTGCAAGTTGCTCCATCTCCGAAACGTCGAAATTGCTGACGCCCCAGTAGCGGATTTTTCCCGTTCGCACCAGGTCATCGAAAGCCTCGAGCGTTTCTTGCAGCGGCACCTGGCCTCGCCAGTGCAGCAGGTAAAGGTCGATCCGATCCGTTGCAAGACGGTGCAGGCTGCGCTCGCAGGCGGCAATCGTTCCCTCCCGGGTCGCGTGTTGCGGAAGTATCTTGCTTACCACGAAGGCTTTGCTCCGGCGTCCGGTGATCGCTTTGCCGACGAGCTCTTCGGAAGCGCCATTGCCATACATTTCGGCGGTATCGATTACGGACATGTGGAGGTCGAGAGCGAACCGTATTGCGTCAATTTCGGTTGCTTTATTTTCCGGTTTTTCGCCCATGCCCCAGGTACCCTGACCGAGCACTGGCGCCGACTCGCCGGATGGAAGTTTGGTCATGCGCATGATAACTCCTATCACAAGTCAATCTGTTTTCATCTTGTCATGGCGCAATTGCCGCACCAGTGTTGTCATTACCGCCAGCTCTCATCCACGCAGGGTTTGGGTTGCTCGCCGCGTTCCTGGGCGAGAGTGGGGTAGTCGGTATAGCCTTTGGAGCCGCCGCCGTAATACGTGGGCCGGTCATCGGCATTCAAGGGCGCACGGGTACGGAACCGTTCAGGCAGATCCGGGTTGGCGATAAACTTGCGGCCGAACGCGATCAAGTCCGCCTTGCCCTGTTCCAGCCACTGTTCGGCAGCGTCATGGTCGAAACCGCCGGCCATGATCAGCTTGCCCCGATATTTATTGCGCATCAGCTCGACCATCCGCAATGCGGCAGGCTCAGGTTCGACCTTGTTCTCGAGCGCGGAGGCAACCGGGTTGATCATGTGCAGGTAGGCGAGACTGTAGTCATTCAGCTTCTCCGCGATGTAGCCGAACGTCGCTTCCGGATTGTCGTCCCTGGCGTCATTGACCATACCGTAGGGCAACAACCGCACCCCCACCCGGTCCGCTTCCAGGATAGGGGTGACTGCATCCAGCACTTCGAACAGCAGCCTTGCCCGGTTCTCGACCGGCCCGCCGTATTCATCGGTGCGGCGGTTGGTGCCGGATTTGATGAACTGGTCGATCAGATAGCCGTTGGCGGCATGCACTTCAATGCCGTCAAAACCCGCGGCGAGCGCATTTTTGGCTGCGCGCACATACTGGTCGACGAGATAGGGCATTTCCTCGAGCTGCAAGGCGCGCGGCGTTTCGAATGGAACCAGTTCGCCCTCGCCGTTTTCGTTTTCGATAAACGCTTCGCCGGCAGGCTTGATGGCCGACGGTGCGACCGGCAGCATGCAATCGGGTTGCAGCGTCGGATGGGAAATGCGCCCGACGTGCCACAGCTGAGCGAACATCAATCCGCCAGCCGCATGCACGGCTGCGGTGACCAGGCGCCAGCCTTCGACCTGTTCGCGGCTGTGGATGCCCGGGGTCCAGGCGTAGCCCTGTCCCTGCATGGAGACCTGAGTCGCTTCGCTGATGATGAGCCCGGCCGATGCGCGTTGCACATAATATGCAGCATTGAGAGGAGAGGGAATATTGCCCGGCTGCCGCGACCGCGAACGGGTCAAGGGAGCCATCACGATTCGGTTGCGCAGATTGTAGTGTCCGACTTTGATCGGCTGGAACAATTTTTCTGCGGGCGGCTGTGGTGCAGCGGCTTGCGGCGCCGCAGTTTTCTGCGCAGTGGTTTGCTCCGCAGCGGGTGGTGTTGCTACAGACATGATATGCCTCCGATAGAAATGAGTGTCAGGTTCATGGCCGTGCCAATCCGGCCGAAACGGTTTGTCACATGGCCTGGATTTCCAAAGCTACCTTGCCGTGCACGTGCTTGTTCAGGACCATGTCGAGCGCATCCGGTGCATGATTGAACTGAAAGATGTCCTGGACCACCAGTTGAAGAACTCCGCCGTCGATCATGCGTGTGACGATTCCGAGTCGGTCGCCGTCTCCACGTACCACGTAATCGGAAACGACTTCCACGTCAGGCCGCTTGACAGTTACCGTACCCGGCAGGTCGACCATCTTGCCGCCTTCCCGCAGCGCCCAGACGTAGTCGTTCGCATCGTCGCCCGCGACGCCATTGAGCACTTTGTCCACGCCGCCCGGGTAAATCGCACGTATCGCCTTTGCCATGTCATCCTCGGCGGTGTAATCAATCACGGTTTCGGCGCCGAGATCGGCCACGAAGTCGCGGTTGCGCGCGCTGGTGGTGGCCACCACATGCGCTCCGACGCCTGAGGCAATCTGCACTGCGAGGTGACCGACACCCCCGGCGGCGGCCGAAATCACGATGATGTCGTCCTCCTGCACATCGAGGATGTCGACCAGGGTTTCATGCGCCGTCAGGCCCACGATCGGCAATGCGCCGGCGCGCAGCAGATCGAGCGAAGAGGGCGCATGCGCGAGGTAGGAATCCGGCACCATCATGTACTGCGCCCATGCGCCGTTGTCATACAGCGGATAGCTGTACGCATAGACGCGGTCGGTCTCGTTGAAGCCCTGGACATCCCGGCCTACCGAGACGGCTGTGCCCGCGCCCGCCAGGCCGAGGACCAGCGGAAACTCCCGCTCCATATCCCATTCGCCCCTGCGCACCAGTTCATCCCAATCGCCCACTTCGGCGCCGCGCATCTTGATCACGACATCGCGCGACCCCGGTTCCCGCGGTACCGGAACATCCATCAGTTGCATAGGCTCACCGTAGCCTTTGATGGCCCAGCCGCGCATCGTTTTTTTTGAAGGTTTGGTATCAGCCATGGCTGAACTCCTTTCAACGAGAAATGGTTGTTCCTATCTGATCTTGAGCGCAATCTTGCCGGGCACATGCTTGGTCAAGACCTTGTCGAGGGCATCCGGCGCCCGCTCAAACGGAATGATTTCGTGGATTTCCACTTTAAGGATTTCTTCGTCGATCATGTCCGACACGGTTTCGAGCCGCGCGCCGTCGGCGCGGACCACGTAGTCGGAGGTGATCCGCACGTCGGGCCGCTTCGCAGTGATTGAGCCAGGCAAGTCCACCATATGCCCGCCACCGGCGAGCACGGACACATACTGGTTCGCCGCTTCGCCCTTGACGCCGTTCAATGCCTTGTTCACGCCTTTCGGATAGCGATCATGGATCGCCTGGACCACGTCTTCCGACGTGTAGTCGATCACCGTGTCGACGCCAAGCGCAAGGACAAATTCGACGTGGCGCCGGCTGGTCGTTGCGACGACCTGCGCGCCGAGGTGTTTGGCAAGCTGTACCGCGAGGTGGCCGACACCGCCGGATGCAGCCGTAACCAGTACCACCTCGCCTTTTCGTACGTCGAGAATGTCGACCAGGGTTTCATGCGCGGTCAGGCCGACTATCGGCACCGCCCCCGCGCGTGTCAGCTCCAATATCGGGGGTGGAGGGGCGGCGTAGGATTGCGGAACCAGCATGTACTCTGCCCACGCGCCGTTGTCGTATAGCGGATAGCTGTACGCATAGACGGGATCGTCCTTCTTGAAACTCTTGACATCTTTGCCGACGGAGGTAACGGTGCCGGCGCCGGCCAAACCAAGAACCAGTGGAAACGGGCGCTCCATCGGCCATTCGCCCTTGCGCACCAGTTCATCCCAGTCGCCCACTTCGGCGCCGTGCATGCGGATCAGCACGTCGTTCGGTCCCGGCCGCGGCAGCGGGAGATCCCGCATGCGCATGAATTCTCCATAGGCGTTGATGGTCCAGGCGCGCATTGTCGTATTCGAGGAATTCATGTTGGCCATATGAGAAGTCCATTCATATTTACGATGTTGCATTCTGTGAGTTGGTCACAAGCGGCGGCAGAATTTCCTCACCGATCTCATCGAGGACCTCGGTCGCGTTGCCCGCACCGTACTTGAAGTTGAGAATGATGTGATTCGCCCCGATCATGCTTAGCGCAATCGATCGGAAATTTTCGTTAAATAGGGTAGAGCGCTGCTTGTAGTCAATGCGCAATGCAGGAGCCTCGACCGCCTGGAATGCCTCAGTCGGAAAGAATATATCCAACGTCAGGTGACGTGGAGCAAACATCCTTTGCAAGCCCTTGCCTTCGTTTGGCCGAGCCTTTCTGTTTGCCATCAGCATGCTCGCCATTGGCATGCCTCCTAACTAATAGGGTCCGTGACGAAAAAAATCCCAGCTATCCTGATGATGGGAGACGGACACGGCCACCAAGAGAAATGGGTGCAGGCGAATGTTGCAAATGCCGAGCACCCCGTTTGTTAATTGAGGGCCGAGGAGGAAATCTCAAGCCAATCCTTGAGTCGCGCTACTTACCTGCGCGGTGCATACTGAAACTTGAGCAGTGTCCTCAG
>DASYKE010000059.1:0-28269 GCA_035995725.1 Burkholderiaceae bacterium
GTCACCGTGCCATCCGGCCGCACGATCGGCTTGAGCTTGGCCAGCGCATCCACACTGGTGGCGCGCGGGTGCTCGTCCTGCGATACCGTGACCGGATCGCCCTTCTTTTGCTGGATGACGACCGGCGTGATTTCCTGCGCCAGAATGCCGTTTTTCTGTGCGGCGGCGGCCTTGTTCTGGCTCGCTACCGCAAACAGATCCTGGTCGGTGCGGCTGACCTTGTAGTCGGTCGCAACGTTCTCGGCAGTTTCCGGCATTGCGTCCACACCGTATTGCGCCTTCATCAGCGGATTGATGAAACGCCAGCCGATGGTAGTGTCGAAGATGTTCGCATTGCGCGAAAATGCGCTGTCCGCCTTGCCCATCACGAATGGCGCACGGGTCATCGACTCGACTCCACCGGCGATCATCAGCCCGGTATCGCCCGACCTGATGGCGCGCGCGGCGGTGCCGACCGCATCCATGCCGGAGCCGCACAGCCGGTTGATGGTTGCGCCCGGCAGTTCCTGCGGCAAGCCGGCAAGCAGCAACGCCATCCGCGCGACGTTGCGGTTGTCTTCGCCGGCCTGGTTGGCGCAGCCGTAAATCACATCCTGCACTGCAGCCCAGTCCAGTTCCGGATTGCGCGCCCTCAATGCGCGCAGCGGAATTGCACCGAGGTCGTCGGCACGGACATCCTTGAGCGCTCCGCCGTAGCGGCCGATCGGAGTACGGATTGCATCACAGATATAAGCATTGATCATGGTTTTTTAATGCGGAAGATTAATTGGCGAATTGTTTCGGTTCAGGGCCGGTAAGTCAGCGGAACGCCGGTGATTTTTTGCAGCTCGTCAAACGACAAGCCGTCGATCATCTCGCGCACCACCAGCCCGTCCGGCGTTACATCCACCACCGCCAGATCGGTGTAGATGCGATTCACGCAGCCGACTCCGGTCAAGGGATAACTGCATTGCGCAACGATCTTGCTCTCGCCGCTCTTGGTCTGGTGTTCGGTCATCACGAACACCTGTTTCGCACCGATCGCCAGATCCATCGCGCCGCCGACCGCCGGAATCGCGTCCGGCGCGCCGGTATGCCAATTGGCCAGATCGCCGCTGGCCGATACCTGGAAAGCGCCCAGCACGCAAATATCCAGATGGCCGCCACGCATCATCGCGAACGAGTCGGCATGATGAAAATAGGCGCCGCCCGGCAGCAGCGTGACCGGCTGCTTGCCGGCGTTGATCAAATCCTCGTCTTCCTGGCCTTGCGCGGGCGCCGATCCCATGCCGAGCACGCCATTTTCGCTATGCAAAAAAATCTCGCGCTCTTTCGGCAGATGGTTCGCTACCACGGTCGGCAAACCGATGCCGAGGTTGACGTAGGCGCCTTCGGGAATGTCGCGCGCGACTCGCGCGGCAATCTGGTCACGGGTCAAGCGTTTCATCGCACAGCCTCCTGTAATACCACGCGTTGCACGAAAATGCCGGGGGTAATGATGGTTTCAGGATCCAGTTCACCGAGCGCTACGATCTGGCTTACCTGCGCAATCGTGCACTTGGCCGCCATCGCCATGATGGGGCCGAAATTGCGCGCCGTCTTGCGATATACCAGATTGCCCCAGCGATCACCCCGGTGCGCCTTGATCAGCGCAAAATCGGCGTGAATAGGCGACTCGAGCACATAGTGCTTGCCGTTGATGAGGCGCGTCTCCTTCCCTTCGGCCAGCAGCGTGCCATAGCCGGTCGGCGTGAAAAAGCCGCCGATGCCGGCGCCGGCGGCGCGAATGCGTTCCGCCAGATTGCCTTGCGGCGTCAGCTCGAGCTCAATCTCGCCGCTGCGATACAACGCATCGAATACATGCGAATCGGTCTGGCGCGGGAACGAGCAGATGATCTTGCGTACGCGCCTGGCCTTGAGCAGCGCAGCCAGTCCGGTGTCGCCATTGCCGGCGTTGTTGTTGACGATGGTCAGGCCGCGCGCACCCTGCGCAATCAGTGTGTCGATCAGGGCGGCAGGCATGCCGGCATTGCCGAAACCGCCTATCATCACGGTCGCACCATCGTGTATGCCGGATACCGCCGCTTCCAGCGATTCGGAAATTTTGTTGATCACGTTCGCATCTCTCTTTCGTGAACCTGCCATAAATCTTTATTCGCGCCAGCGAATTACGTCTGATCTTATTTGCAGTGCGCGCGCATCCGTTACCGGAATGCTGTTACAGCAGCATCGCCGTTCGATGAACGCACGAACATCTATTGGTAAAATACGGCTACGAGTGTATCGACAGGTGAAAGCACGCGTCAAGGCGGCGGCCGGAATTCTGTGCGGTGGCCGAACAAATAATTCATTGATCCTGTAGCGCGCTCACGAAAACAAAATATGCCAAAGAATCCAAGTATGCCGGCAGCGAAGAAAACCGGTGTGAAACGAGCGGCAAAACCGGCCGCCGCAACCGCCGGAGACCAAAAATCGCTTACCATCGCCGAAGAAATCGATGCGTTGACGGACCCGAGCTTCATGACTTCATTGGCGCGCGGACTGGCGGTAATAAGAGCCTTCAGCGACCGGCGCCGCAGTCTGACCATCGCGCAGATCAGTCACAAAACCGGCATCCCGCGCGCAGCCGTGCGGCGCTGTCTGCATACCCTTAAACAATTGGGGTACGCCGATTCCGAAGCGAACAATTTTACGCTAAAACCCAAAATCCTCACACTCGGCTACTCGTATCTGTCATCCACGCCGCTGACGGTTTCCGCGCAGCCGTACATGGATCAGATCAGCCGCACGCTGAACGAATCCTGCTCGTTGGCAGTGCTGGATGGCAACAACGTGCTGTATGTGTCGCGCTCATCCACCTCGCGCATCATGTCCGTAGCGCTGAACGTCGGCAGCCGCCTTCCGGCGTATTGCACCTCGCTCGGCCGGGCGATGCTCGCATATTTGCCCGATGACGCACTCAAGGCCTATTTCAACAGTGTCGAGCTGAAGGCGTATACCGAGCGCACCGTCGTTTCGCAAAAAAGGTTGAAAGAAATCCTGGCCGAGACTCGTGAAGCAGGCTTTACCATCGTGGAAGAAGAACTGGAAGTCGGATTGCGGTCGATCGCGGTCCCGGTACGCGGCGCTTCGGGCACCGTGGTGGCGGCTCTCAATATCGGCGCCCAGGCGACGCGCGTGACCAGCCGTCAGATGAAAGAGACGTTCCTGCCGGTATTGCTGAAGGGTTCGCAAGAGTTGTCTGCGCTGCTGCCTTGACGTGTTGCCGCCATGCGGGACATGCGGGGAAGCGGCTCCCTGTTTATTCACGCCGAATCAATTGCCAACAAATCGAATACAATCTGACTCGCACTGTCGAAGCGGCATAGCCGCGATAAAGTTTGCAGACATCCACATAAAGGAGCAGGCAGATGAAAAGTATTCTTACCGCAGGGCTGGTTTTGGGCGCAATGTCCAACCCGGTGTATGCCGCCGAAATAAAAGTGCTGAGCGCGGGCGCGGTCGAACCAGGACTGGAGGCGTTCGCTCACAAAATCAAGCGCGATACCGGCAATGAACTCAAGATTCAGTTCAATACTGCTCCGCAAATTGCCAAACGGCTGGCCGATGGTGAAGTCTACGACATTCTGATATCTCCACCGCCCGTGATTCAGCAAGCCGCCAAGGACGGCAAAGTAGTTGCGGACAGCCGCGTTCCGGTCGGACGTGTCGGCGCCGGCGTCACGGTGCGCAGCAGTGCACCGGCGCCCAACGTCGCAACCGTCGATGCGCTGAAACAGACGCTGCTCGCCGCCGACTCGATTGTCTATAATCAGGCGTCCACCGGCCTCTATCTCGACAAGCTGTTCGAGCAGATGGGCATACTCGAGCAGCTGAAACCAAAAACCACGCGCTTTGCGAATGGCGCGATGGTGCTGGAGCATGTGATCAAGGGCAAAGGCAACGAGATCGGCTTCGGTGCCATGACCGAGATCAAGCAGTACGAAACCAAAGGCCTGAAGCTGGTCGGTCCGCTGCCGGCAGATGTCCAGAATTACACGAGTTATGAAGCAGCGCTGATGACCGGCGGGCCCTCCCCTGACGCCGCAAAAGAAGTGCTGCGCCAGCTTGCGACGCCGGGCGGCAAGGCCGCGTTCGTCAGCGGCGGGGTCGAGTAGCGGCAATAACGGTTCATATTCAATCGGGAGACCGGTGCATCATTGTGATATTTAACGTCGCGTTCATTGGCGCGCCGGCATCGACTCCGCACTCCATGCGTCACGGCGAAGCATCACAGTTGAGGGACGCATTAAGCATAGCCATGGCTGGCAAGGCAATTTTCATACAAAGCAAGATCTTTCGCAGAAAAGCAGCAAAAAATCACTTGCTGCAGGGAAGTCGGAGCCAGACAAAATTCTTTGGCCGTACTGACTGCTATATTGGCTGCTTCTTCAAACGGATATCCGAAGATACCGGTGCTGATGCAAGGAAAAGCGATTGCCGCAAGGACCTTTGATGAAGCAAGCATCAGACTTTCTCTATAACAGGATGCCAGCAATTTCGCTTCGCCATGCATGCCATCCTGCCAGACGGGACCGACCGTGTGAATAACAAATTGTGCAGGGAGCTTATAACCACGAGTTATTTTCGCCTGCCCTGTCTTGCACCCGCCAAGCAGGCGGCATTCACGAACCAGGCCCAGACCTGCTGCGCGATGAATTGCGCCATTAACCCCGCCGCCGCCAAGTAAAGAAGAATTCGCGGCGTTCACGATAGCATCGACGGCAAGCGTCGTAATATCAGACTGTATGGCCCGAAGTATGGTCATGTCCTGTATTCACGTCCTGTATACCAAACGTGCAGCTTCAGACGAGCGCCGCTCGCGGCGCTCGTTCTGCGATCCATTGCCAGGTGGCCACATGCCCTCGAACCGGAGCATTTGCGTTGGCTACAGCGGTTTAATTTGTACCTTGCGGAACTTTACGACACCCGCAGCATATTGCAGCCCGATCGGCCCGCTGGCAAGCTTGCTGTCTTCAATATCGGCGGTTCGGACACCGTTCAAGGCAACGGTCAAGCGTGTGCCTTTGACGGTAATGTCAAAGGTGTTCCATTTGCCGCCGGCCTTGGGCATGGGCGATACCTTGGCGATATGGACGATGGCCCCGGTGCCATAAGTCGGATCCGGGCGCTGGTCGAAGATATTCGCCTCATAGCAATTCCTGTCGGTGAGTTTGCCGGGCTCGGCGCAACGCATGTAAATGCCGGTGTTGGCGTCGTCGCTTACCCAAAACTCGGCCCTGATTTGAAAGTCGGTGTAGGAATTCTTCGAGACAAGAAAGCTGCTCTCTTTATCGGTCTTCCGGTCAGCCTGAATAACGCCATCCGCCGCTCTCCAATTGGCGTCCCCAATGCGGCTCCAGTTATCCAGCCCGGTGGCACCGTCGATAAGCGTGATCCATCCGGCATCGTCCTGGGCCGATGGCCGGTTTGCGCATCCAGTAGCGGTGAAAGCGATAACAAGCAGCCCCACGGTGATAGACAACAATCGATTCATAGCAACCTCCCCTTTATTTTAGTTAAGCCGGCAATTTTTTAAGACCAGATACGCAACCACCCCGAAGATGCCGGCAACATCGGGGTGCCATTTAACGTGGTGCTCAGTGGTGGCCGCAACATGTGGCTCAGAGGCTAGCAACCTAACCGGACAATCAGGTCGGCACCCACCCTTATCAAATGATTATCATATCAATATATGTATAAAAAAGCATGACTAAATAACCAGGAAATCATCACTAAGTTTATACTCGCCCTTAGCCGCACCACAAGGCTACCCAAGCTACCGGAGCGGTTAAAGTGTTGTTCACATAAAATGGGCAGCTTAATGTGAACTACCCGCCGCCAATCAGCTCGCACAGTAGCTGCGACATATGGCCGCCTATTTCCGACACGCCCAAAAATAACAAGCGCCGGGTGCGAATCGCAGCATTTTTGCTTGTCTAAGGAGATAGGGTCCGCAGCACGCCATTCTATCGATATGGCAACTCCGCAAGCGGAAGCAGGCAAAAGCACCATTTTGGTTCTACCCAATATTTCCACGGCAAGGGAGCGGCAGTCATGATTCTTCTGACAGGTGCGACCGGCACGATCGGCAAGGCGACCGTCGCGGCGCTACAGAACACGGATAAGCAATTCAGGGTAGCGGTGCGATCTCCGCAGCAAATTCAAACGAAAGGTGTCGAGGCAGTCGCATTGGACTTGAACGAGCTGGATAGTTATCTGCCCGCAATGCAACGCGCAGAGAAGCTGTTCCTGCTGACACCGAACAGCGAGCGCCAGGTCGGGTATGTGGTGCAAGCCATTGCGGCGGCGAAGCGCGCCAAAGTAAAACACATCACCAGATTGTCCGTCATGCGGGCCGACGCCGACCCGGGCATCATTCTCGGAAGGTTGCACTTCGCGGCGGAAAGAGAGTTGAAGGCGAGCGGCATCGCGTGGACAGTGCTGCGCCCTACTTTCTTGATGCAAAATTTCATTAACTACTACGGCGTCAACCCAAATCAGGACAGCGAAGTTTATCTGCCGCATGGCCGAGGCGAGGCCGCGTGGGTGGATGCTCGCGACGTGGGAGAGGCGGCTGCCAAGGTGCTTGCCACGGGAGGATACGAAGGGAAGGTATTCGAGCTGACCGGCCCGGAACCAATCACCACCAAGGATGTGCTCACCATTCTCGGAGAAGAATTCGGTCACAGGTACACTTATGTCGACGTCCCTGAAGATGTGGCACGCAAAGCGATGGAAGAGATGAAGATGCCGCTGTGGCTGGTGGACGGCTTCATGGAATTGCACGCGCTCGTCAAGTACGGATATGCTGCAGGTCTGGCCAACGGCGTGCAAACGATCCTCGGCCGCGAGCCTCATACGCTGCGCGAATGGGCCAGGAGCGTCGCTTCCCAAAAGTAATCCTTCTTTGCAGAACAGATCCGGCAATCATGCTTCCTTGTTCATGGGCTCGCCCATATTCGCCGAACGTAATCCGTGCTGAAGGCACCTGTATGAATGTCCGCTCCTGACTGCCGGACGGCAAGCAAGCACAGCAGTTTTGTGAGATGCTTTGACTATTGAATATCAACCGGCATGAACACATATGAATTGCACGAAGCCGGCTACCGGATGCGACGCCCATGCGTGAAATGAGGTGCTGATAAATGAATACCCGAATCAAGATCGATTTTGTTTCCGATGTCTCATGCCCATGGTGCGCAATTGGCCTGGGCTCCCTTGAAAAAGCCTTGGCCCGGTTGGGCGAGCAGGTGACGGCCGAAGTGCATTTCCAGCCCTTCGAGCTCAATCCGCAGATGCCGGCCGGGGGACAGGATATAGCCGAACACCTGGCCGAGAAGTATCATGCAACGCCCGAACAAACCGAAAGCAACCGCGAGGCGATCCGTGCACGAGGCGAAGAGGTGGGATTTATTTTCCGCATGGATAAGCGCGACCGCATCTACAATACGTTCGACGCACACAGGCTGCTCCATTGGGCCGAGCTGGAAGGTCGCCAGCAAGCCCTCAAACATGCGCTTTTTCAAGCTTATTTTACCGAAGGGGAAAATCCGGGCGACCACGACGTGCTGATCCGACTGGCGGAAAAGGCAGGGTTGGATGCGGTTCGTGCGCGGGAAATTCTATCGTCGAATATCTATGTCGACGAAGTCCGGGAACGCGAGCGTTTTTACCTGGACCAGGGGATCCATTCCGTACCGGCGGTTATCATCAACGACCGTTACCTGATTCAAGGCGGGCAACCCGCCGACGTATTCGAACGGGCGCTTCGACAGGTCGCTGCGACGGAGCAATCGCCGCAAGCGATGTCTTAATGTAGCCCTGCAGTCCGGATAGTCAGCGTTAGCCTTTCACTCAAAGCATGCGCGCGTTTTGATGTGGTGCACGGCAACCATGTCCGGGTTCATCGCGCATTCGGTGCCGATGGGGTCAATAGATCCGCTCGCGGAAAATCCCACCCGGGGATATATCGCGAGCACTCGCGGTTCTTGAATTCCTCAAGATTCATGGTGGTGAAATTACCGCGTGGGGTGGAGGAAAACCGAAGATCCCACGCATAAGTCCCGTTAAGCAAAGGTGCTCGCGCAAATCGCAACCAGGCCTCGAAATAGCAGTTCTCCTTTTTAAGTGCCCGCAAAGTCTTCAGATCACCTTCGTGCTCGAATAAAAAGGCAATGGCGGGCGCCACCTCTTTTTGCGCCGGGCGTTCGGACAGGCCGGCAGGGCAGTTCGCGACAGGCAGCGTTTCCGGAGCCAGACTCAGCAGGCCGCGACGCAGTCGGTAGGTGCCCGCGCTTTCGTTGCTCTCGATCAAAACGAATGTCCAGCAAAGAGGATTGGTCGGGAACGGTGTCATTGCCGAATCCAGAAGTCGGCTTTCCGGATTCCCGGCTTTCAAAGTCTGCGTAACCGCGAGTCTGGCCTGGCTTGAGGCGAAGCGCTGAACGCCGACAAAAGCAATGCTGACGACCGCAGCGAGGATCAACGCACTCGTGCCGCGTGCGCCGGCTCTGTGCTGAATCATGCCAAGCACGAGCGCGACGACGATGAGAAAACCGAAAGATGCCCACAGCAGAAAGTCTCTTAGCGTGAAAAATAACGGCAAGCCGATCAGCGCCGTGACAAAAAATGCCCTTGGCCACCGGCGTTGAACAGTCATGGCCATCGGGATGCCAAAGGCTACCCAGAATACCGGTTCCAGAATAAAAACCATATCTCCGAACAGCCAGCGCGAATCGTACGGATGAAACGGATGAATGCCATACGAGTTCAGGTAATCCATCAGCATATGAAGACCAAAGCCGACGATCAAGGTCAGGACGAAACCCTTGCGCGCGGCCGAATTTCCTTTGAGCAGCCGGCGTGCCGATGGCCAGAACAGCCAGATCATGGCCCATATCAGCAACGCTTGCGGAAGCGCGTAAAGCAGAGTGTGCGTATGCCCGCGGTGATGAAGCAGGTAACCCAGCGGAGCCGGAAGTAGAGGAGTTAGAACGATATCGAGATCCGGAAAGTTACTGGCAAGCCAGCACGATACCAAGAGCAGGCGCCGCCGGAGACGGTGACATTGCGCGTCAAGTTCCGATGGCAGGCTTCGATGAATAAGTTCGGCGGCCGCCAAACCAACAACTGAATGACTGAGATTGTCCATGAACTGATGTTATAGGCTTTTCTGTTTCCTGTCGGAATGCGCCTGCTCTGTGAGCATCGGCATTGACTCTGGTTAGCTATGCCGGGGTGGCTTGGCGATGGCACTGCCAGGAAAAAAGTCTCATTTGGCGAGTAGCCGCTTTTGGTTGTTTCCGGCTCAGTAAATCATGACCGTACCCAACCGCTGCGTACCAGCGTCTGCGCCACCCACCTGGTGAGAAAAATCGTGGACATGATTCGGCAAAAGTGAAATGCGGTAACAACCGGAGCGCCGATGCCGAAAGTCTTCGCGATGATGGCCATCTCTGCTATACCTCCTGGAGCCACCGATAGAAAAGCCGTCAGCAATGGAATCCCGGCGCTCCTTGCCACCACCCAGGCGACACCGAAGCAGATCAGCAGCATGCTGATCGTCACTGTCGCGGCGGCGAAAAGCATTCTCGGCGATCTGGCAAAAAATTCCCTGGTCATATGCTGGCCCAGGCCCCAGCCGATCACGACTTGCGCCGCCACCAGCACACTCTGGTAAAGCCTCGCATGCAAGCCCGACGCGGCGAACGAACCGGCCAATAAAACCGGACCGAGCACCCATGCGTTCGGCATGCCGATGCGATGCAGCAGCCAACCGCAGAGCGGCGCGGCAAAGCCGAAAATCAGCGCAATCGGCCATGAAATTTCCGGAGCGTTCGACGATAAAAATTTGACGGTCCCTGCACCGCTCAAATGGGCAATCAACGAGGCTGCGCTCACGACAAGGATGATTCTGACCGCATGCGCCGATGCGACCACGGCCCCGTCCGCTCCCGCCTTCTGCGCCTGCATCGTCATCTCTGCCGAAGCGCCGAGCGCTACCGAATATATCGCGGTGGGGGCATCGAGCCGGGCCATTCTTTGAATGACCCGGGAAAAAAACATCGACAGGCCGATGGCAAACACGGCACCGAGAAGCATCCAATGTCCCAGCGATGCAACCTCGCGAATGACTTCCTGCGTGAAGTACAATCCAAGCCCGGTTCCAATCGTGACCTGGGCTGCGTGGCGTCCGAACGAAGGCTGCCTGGCAGCAGCCCCGCAAAGACTGAGGATGGCGACTGCGATCATCGAGCCCATCACCCATGGCAACGGAAACGACACCGAGTACGCGGCAAGCCCACCTACAAATGCCACAATGATCGTTAAGAACTGCCGCCGGACGGCCGTATCAATCAGTCGGCGGACATCCATCAGGCACCCAGGTAAGTTCCGCCATTCACATGGATTACCTGTCCCGTAATAAACCTGGCGCTTGCGCCGGCAAGCCAGGCAACCGACTCGGCAACCTCTTGCGCCGTGCCCCTTCTGCCGAGCAGCGGATGATGCGTTGCATGATGGTTCGGCGTACCGGGAGAACTTGCCGTGTTGCGCACGGTTTCTATCATGCCGGGCGAGATGCAATTGACGGTGATTCCGTCGGCCGCCAGGTCATGTGCGAGCGCCCGCGTCAATCCGACCAGCCCTGCCTTGGCGGTGACCACATGCACCCTGTTGGCGGCGCCGGTATGGGCGGTAAGCCCGCCGATGTTGATCACCGCGGCCTGGCCGGATTTTCTGAGAAGCCTGACCGCCGCCTGCGTGCAAAAGAAGGCCCCGTCCAGCACGACGCCGAGCGTGTCATGCCAGTCCTGAACCGTGATATCGTCGATTTTGGCTTCCTTGCGGATCGCCGCATTGTTCACGAGAATATCGAGCCGGCCCCATTCCCGGTCGATTCCGGCGACCATTTGCGCCACTGCGTCTCTGTCGGTGACATCGGCGATGCACAGCAGGGCTTTTCCGCCACGCTTGATAATCTCGTCAACGACCGACTGGCCTTCTTTGACGGAAGCGCGGATATTGACTGCGACGGCGATCCCGGCCACCGCCAGGCTCAGCGCGATTTCGCGGCCGATGTTGCGGCCGGCGCCGGTCACCAGAGCGACCCGCTGATTGATGGGTTGGCTGCTCATGCTGCGAAAAATCCTTAATTCGGGAAATCGGAGAGATTCAGTTCGGCTTGATCGAACAGGCTGTAAATGCTGCCGGCCATTCTCTGTGCGTCCGCCCCGGAAAGCCCGCCGTATTCGCAATTGGCAAAAAACTTGTGCCGCAGGTCGTCATCGGTCAGCGGGCGATCGACGCCTCCCTTGAAGAAGTTTTGCCGGTGCTCGTGGACTTCGCCGTTCTTCAATGTAATCCTGAGATGTCCGGTGAACTGCTTCGGATAAGGGTTGGCCGGATCGACGATGTAAGATACCTTGCCGGCCAAGTGTGCCAGTTCGGGACTATGCACCACTTGCTCGTCGTACTCGCCGAGGCCGGCGTTGTCTCTCAGGATCGCCACCGCGATTGCATAGGGAATGCTGAATTTCGCCGCATAGCCGTTCGGCGGGGAGCGCTTCATGTCGAGCGGCTCCCACAGGCGATGGACGATTCCTTCGGCGGTTTCGCATTCGATGCGGTCGATCGATACGGGATCGATTCCTTTTTTCCGGAATTCGCGCGCGCAATCGATGAACGGATGAGCCATGGTCCCGCAGGCGTACGGTTTGAAAGCGATGGATGTCCATATCCACTTTTCCCCGAACCCGTCGAGCATCGCCTCGAAATCCCCGTCGGTCGTGTTGGCGAAGCCGTGGAAAAAACCATGCTTGCCTTCGAATACCGTTCGTGGCCCCTGAAAGCCGGCCATCGCCATTCTGATTGCGCGATATCCCGATTGGGCCGCCCATCCGGGATGCATGCGCTTGGTCCACGACCCTTCCGCAAGATATTCGATGATGCCCGAAGCCATGCTGCCGGCGATGCCGAATGCATTGACGACTTCCGGTTCCCGCAGCCGCAATGCAGCGCCCAATCCGGCAACTGCGCCCATCACGCCGAATATGGCGGTCGGGTGAAAACCCGCCTTGTGCACACGCATGGGGGCGACTGCGCATAGGCGGCACGTCACTTCGGCACCGACCGCGATACCCCTTAACAGGTCGTTTCCTGAAAGCTTGTGCCGCTCGGCAGCCGCCAGCAAGGCAGGAACAATGACTGCCCCCGCATGAACCGGGCCGCCTTCATAGGTGTCATCGAAATCCTCACCGTGTGCGGCAGTGCCGTTGACGAAAGCCGCGCCTTCGACGCCCAATTTTTCCGGAAAGCCGATCACGGTGCAAGGTCCGCTCTGGTCGATGGATTCCAGCGCCGCTTTCACATAAGTTTGACTGCGCGCAGCGAAACACAGGCCCGCAATATCCAGCAGCAGCCGGTATCCAACTTCTCGCGCCTCAGGTTCCTTCCCGGGCATGCAGGCCGAGATTCTTTCGGCGAGTATTTCGGAGACCGAGCGCCCGGTAGATTGACTGTTCTCTGGCATGTTTCATCTTTCTGCTTTCCGCAGTTTATGTTGATTGTTGAGCGCGCGGCTCTCAGCGCCTTGCGAAGGGAGCCTGAATCACCGTGCCAATTTCACGCCCGCGTGCTGAAACTGTACGCGCAGTTCGTTTTCAATCTTGTCGATTGATTTCGAAAATTCCGCGCCGGTCAGGAAACCGTCTTCGAGCTGATTGTCTTCCACATACTTGCGCCAGGAGGCAGTCTTATGCAGTTTTGCAAACAGATCTTCCCAATACGCAATGACTTCCTTCGGTATGCCGGGCGGCGCCATGACGGCGCGGATTTGCGGCGGCACCGTTACGTCATAACCTGCTTGCATGAGAGTTGGGACGCCTGGATAGGCGGCCAAAGGACGTTCGGCAATCTGGGCCAACACGCGCATCTTGCCGGCGCGAATATGCTCCCCTGCTTCCTGCGGCTCAATGATCATCATGTCTACATGGCCACCCAGCAATGCGGCTACTCGTTCGCCGCCGCCTTGAAACGACACGAATGCCCATTTCGTTCCGGTATGCTGTTGCAGCGCCTGGCGCATGATGCTGTCACGCGATGTAAGAGAGCCGCCGGACTGTTTGAGCTGGCCTGGCTTGGCCCGGGCAGCTTCGACAAAGTCGCGCATGGTCTTGTACGGCGAGTCGGCGCGCACGGCGAAGACCGCCGGCTCGAGTACCAGACGTGCCACAGGCGTCAGGTCACGCAATGTGACTTTGGCCTCGCTGCTGGTGAGCGGCGTGGCGATCCATACACTGGTGATAAGTCCAAGAGTATGCGTCTCGCCTTTTTTTTCCGCCAGGTACGCTGCCGCCACAGCGCCATTACCACCCGCTTTGTTGACGACCTGCATGCGAACAGGCAGCAGTTTTTCCTTTTCCAGCATTACGGCGATGGTACGTGCCAGTACATCGTTGCCGCCGCCGGGACCGGTGTGTACCACCATTTCTATCGTCTTCGTCGGCTTCCATTCCGCATGTGCGAACCCGCTGGAAAATGCTGCAATGAATGCCAGAGCGGTTGTGACGATTCGTGCATAACGCAGAACTTCATTCTTTTTATGGCTTTTCATGTTCAAGTCTCCTGATCGATAAACTGGACGCGCATTGCATTAAATTTCTTGAAAAGCGGCACAATAAGCAGCAAAACCGTGAGGGCAAGCAGCACCGCCGGAATCGGCCGCTGCCACAGAATCGAAAGATCTCCCTGCGACATCATCAAAGTCTGACGAAACGCCTTTTCCAGGCTATCGCCGAGCACCAGACCCAACACCAGCGGCCCGGTCGGGAATTGAAGCTTGCGCATTGCATAACCGAGGAGGCCGAACACCGTGAGCAGGCCAAGATCGAACAGGCTGCCTGAAGCGGTATAGACGCCTATCATCGAGACTCCCAGAATCAGCGGGTACATTGCATATCCGGGCAACTTCAATAGTTGCGCGAAGACGGTCACCAGCGGCAAATTCAGAATCAGCAGCATCAAATTACCGATATACATGCTCGCGACTAATCCCCAGAACAGCGCCGGACTCTCTTCGATGAACAGCGGGCCCGGCTTGAATCCCCATAACACCAGTGCCGCAAGCAGAATCGCGGTGGTGCTGCTGCCGGGAATGCCTAGCGTGAGCAGCGGCACCAGTGCGCCACCGGTCTCGGCATTGTTGGCGCCTTCGGGTGCGGCTACGCCTTCAATGACACCTGTGCCGAATTTCTCCGGATGCTTCGATACCGCTTTCTCAAGGCCATATGAAAGAAATGACGCAATTGTCGAGCCGGCTCCGGGTAGCACCCCGATAAAGAAGCCAAGTATTGAGCCATTCACAAATGCGAATCGGCAGTCTTTCATATCCTGCCAGGTCGGCATAAGATTCCTGAGACCCTTCGGTGGCAGCAGCATCTCCATCGGTTCTGACGATTCCATATTCGCCATCACTTCTCCCACCGCGAAAATCCCGATGGCGACCACCACAAAATCAATACCGCCCAACAAGGCAGTCTGGCCGAATGTAAAGCGCGACGTTGCACTGAACAGATCGGTGCCCATGCCGGCAATCCACAAGCCCACCAGCATCGCCAACAACGCCTTGGTCAGCGATTCACCGGCAAGCAGAACCACCATTGCGAGGCCCAGCGCCATCAATGCGAAATACTCGGGCGAGCTGAAGGCAAGCGACAGCTTTGCCAGAGGCGGCGCCACCAGCATCAAAGCCACGACCCCGAATGTTCCGGCGATGAATGACGCTATTGCACTAATACCGAGCGCGGCTCCTGCGCGGCCCTTGCGCGCCATCTGATAGCCGTCAAGGCAAGTGACGACCGAGGCGGACTCTCCCGGCACATTGAGAAGAATCGACGTCGTCGATCCGCCATACTTCGCGCCGTAATAGATTCCGGCAAGCATGATCATGGCGCCGGTCGGCTCCATCTTGAAGGTGAGCGGCAACAGCATGGCGATTGTCGCCGGTGGTCCAAGCCCCGGCAGCACGCCAACTACCGTGCCGAGCAACACACCGATAAAACACATGGCAAGGGAGGCGGGTGTCAACGCCACGTCGAAACCTTGCATCAGTCCACTAAGGACGTCCATATGATTCCTAAAAAAACATGCCGGAAGGAAGGGACAGGTTCAAGCCCCATGAAAACAGAAGATAGAAGCCTAGCGCGCCACCGATGGAAATACTCAGCGCAGTTCGTTGCGGCCGGCGGAACATGACAGCAATCAGGAACCACCCCAGCAAGGAAAAGGAGATGAAAAAGCCCAGCACATTGAATAGTGCAACACACGATGCGAACGCCGCCCAGCATGTCAAGGCGCGACGTATTTCATTCCATTTGACGGCGCGATTCGAGATAGAGGGGTCATGCTTCAATACAGCGCCCGCTACCATCAACAGCGACAACACCACCATTGCAACGCCATACCAGATTGGGAAAAAGCCGGGGCCCGGACCGTCTTCGCCAAGATACACCCAGCCCAGGGATTCCCTGATGATGTAGACGCCGAGTGCGGCAAGCACCAGGCCGGCCCAGAAGTCTCCGTTACGAATAGCATTATTCATTTTGTCTGCCTCCTTTTCGCGATTATGTGTATCGCGTTTCAATTTGATCGGCGCCTCTCCGGACGAGAGTAATCCAAATACATTGATTTGAATGCCGGCCATTGCTGGCCGACGCCGTCTACCCGCTAAAACATTTTCCTGCCTAGCCTGCTTTGCGTTTATAACGTCCGAGCGGTACGAGTTCGGCCACGGTGCCGCCCGGCGCGTGAAATTTCACCGGAATGATTCCGGGATCGCTAACGATCTTGCAACCGTACGACAGAATCTGTTGCGTGGCCTGCTTGATGTCATCGACCTCGACGGCGAAATGGTGAATGCATGGCCCCTCGCCTGCTGCCTTGGACTCCGCCGATTGCGTGCCTGCGTCATATTTCATCAGAGTGAAATCGATCTCGCCGTCGGTCATGTGACGCGATACGTGATCGCGCGTCTTCCTGGTTTCAGCATCGGCAAACCCAAACACCTTTTGATAAAACTCGCCGGTCTTCTCGATATCATCCACTTTCAATGCCAAATGCACAATCCGATTCATTTACCGCTCCTTGTGATATTTACGCGGAGAGCCGGCGATACGGGCTTCCCACATGTGGATTTAACTTCAACGTACAACTTCATGCTTTTTAGGTTCCTCATCTCACACGATGCGCAGTCTGAATTCATGAGTCATTGAAATTGTCAGCAGCAGTGTCTGGAATCAGCGTACTGGATAATGGATTAATGATGCATGAATGTACAATGCAAATTTTTTTTAAGATTAATGCGTAGCACGCATGAATTTTTATCTTGGGAGATTGTTCGCCGCCGGCAAGGATTTACACGTACAGTACAGGCACTACCTGGCATGCGTAATATGGCCGTACGGGAATACGTATAGACAAAAAGTTGAGAGACTGTTTGCTATTTCAGCAAATACTGTCGAAAGAACGGGTACCGATGCTAGAATGTAAAATCCAAATTTCTTAAGATTAATGCGAACCGCGCATGAATTTTGACCTCGCTGACTTACGGGCATTTGTTGCGGTAGCCAAGCTGGGAAGCTTTGGCGCGGCGGCGGTCGAACTCCATATTTCTCAACCCGCACTCTCCCGGCGCGTTGAGAAACTCGAAGACGCATTAGGCGTGCGCTTGTTTCACCGTACCACGCGCAAGGTCGCGCTTACGACCGTCGGACGGGAATTTTCATACCGGGCTACTGAATTGCTCAATGGTCTTGAGCAGTCGCTACTTGGGATACGCGATGTGGCCGCACGGGTCACGGGTGAAGTGACGATTGCCTGCATGCCCTCTTCGGTGCGGTATTTTTTGCCGAGCGTCCTGATTCAGTTTCACGAACGCTATCCACGTATTATTATTCGTATTATCGATCAGGGAACGACCGAAGCTCTGGCGACTGTCGCACGCAGCGCGGCAGATTTTGGCCTCAGCTACATCGGTACTCAGGAGTCGAATCTCGAGTTCATGCCGATCCTGAAAGAGGATTTTGTGCTGGCCTGCAAGGTGGACCATCCCCTTGCAGGCAGATCGAAAGTAAGCTGGGCGGAATTGGAGTCCTTTGATTACATGACAGTCACAAAGGCGAGTCAGAATCGTCTTTTACTCGATATGGCGCTCACCAATGTACCGGCGCGGCCACGCTGGTTTTGCGAAGCCCAGCATGTCTCCACGCTTGTCAATCTGGTGGAGGCAGGAATGGGAATCGCAGCCGTGCCGCGTCTTGCAATGCCTCCGGACGGCCACCCGACGCTGATCAGCGTCCCGCTGGAAAAACCGACGATTACGCGAACAATTGGCTTGATCCGGCGCATCAACCGTCCGCTCTCGCCAGCCGCTCAGCAGCTGTATGATCAATTCGCTGCCTTTGCACTCAAAGAGGATGTTGCGACCAAACGCTCCGGCAGTAGCAAGATGAAAAATGTAAAAAAGTAGCTGGTGGTACGAAGGCCCACGATCGCATCGAACCCTGTACCGGCAGCAAGGATTCATCTTTCCTGACGAAACCGCCGGAAAAATATTCCAGCGAGGCATTCTCGCGGAAAAAGCTCATGACCGAACCATGTGGGCGCCAGCGGAAGATCTTTGCCAGTTTCATCCGGTACCGGTTCAGCGGACGCAGTTCAATGATGCCGAACCGCGTCCGTCACATAACGTTCAAACAGTTGCCGCCGCGATGAATTCGCCGAGTTTTTTGCTGCCTGCTATCTCGCGTGACAGAGACCATGCGCCGGAAGCTTTTTTCTGTCCCAGAATCGGCTCGCTCTGGTCCATGAACTTGGCCTTCAGCTGCGCTTCGGTCAGCGGCTTTTCGACACTTCCCACGGCGTGCTCGATGAAAATGTGCAGATCCCTGCCGTCGGTAGTACGAATGTTGATGTCAACCGAGGCTTCATCGATGTTGTCGTCCACGATCGCATCGACCTTAGAGCGCAACGCCATTACCTCGGGCCGGTTCACTACCTCATCGGTATATTCATGCTCGCCGGCCCGGCCATACAGCAGGCCCACCGCGCACGAGTGGTAAACGCTGAACTTGCTTTCGAGACCGGTTTTAGGCGTCTTCTTGCCCGTCAGTTCCAACACCAGCGAGTGCACCTTGATCGTGATCTTCTGGACGTCTTCGGGTTTCAGCTTGTACTTGTCACGCAGCTGCACGCAGCCGTCGATGCTCGGGTGGATCACGATGCCGCAGGCAAAAGGCTTGTAGGTATTGAGCGCGATTTCCCATGTTTCGCCGAGCCGCTCGGTGATTTCCGCCCAGTCGGTTTTATCGGAAAACACCTGCATCAGGCCGCGCGGCGCTTCCAGCGCGCGTTTGGAGGCGGTGAACCCATGCTTGGCCATCAATGCCGACATCAGGCCCGCCTTGGCCGCGCCACCCGGATGGAACGGCTTGGTCATGGTGCCGAATTGTTCGCGCAGGCCGATCGGCTGCGATGCTGCAATGCCCAGTGCCATCTGGGTGCGCGCGGCGTCCAGCTTGAGCAGGCGCGAGCAGGCAGCCGCGCTGCCCAGCATGCCGGTGGAACCGGTGATATGCCAGCCGCGATCATAGTGGTCGGGATAGACCGCATTGCCCACGCGGCACGAGACCTCGATGCCGAGTACCAGCGCATCGATCAGGTCGCGGCCCGAAATGTCGAGATGCTGGCCCAAAGCCAACGCGGCGGATGCCACCGGGCCGGCCGGATGAATAATGGTTTTGAGATGGGTGTCGTCGAAATCGAATGTGTGCGAACTGATTCCGTTGAGCAGTGCCGCATTGGCGATATCCACTTTTTCCTTGCGACCGAGAATCGATGCCTGCGCGGCGGGCGACAGTTCCATCACGGCAGCCAACGCGGCCTGCATGGTCTCGTGCTGCGACGGACCGATCGCACAGCCGGCCCAGTTGGCGAAGGTACGATGGGCTTCCTGATCGACAGATTCGCTCCAGCCTTTGGAAGGGTGATTGACGACAAATTTGGCCAGCAGTTCAGTGACTGCAGGCGCGTTCGGATCGGCTTTGACCGTGGTGTTGCGTGCCATGTTTTTGCTTTCTGAAGGACGGAAGGGTTATTCGATTTCGATGTTGCGGGACTTCACCAGGCGCGACCACTTGTCGATATCGCTCTTGATGTAAGCGGCGAATTGTTCAGGCGACATCGGCATGGTTTCCAATGCCTCGCCCGACAGTTTCTCGCGCAGTTCCGGCATCGTGAGGGCGCGGTTGATCTCGGCATTCAATCGCATGACAATCGGCTTGGGCATGTTGGCCGGTCCCATGATCCCGTACCACTGGACGCCGTCGAAACCCTTGAATCCAAGCTCTTCCATGGTGGGCACGTCGGGCAGCAGGCGATGACGGGTTGTGCCGGTGACAGCCAGCGGCCGCATTCTTCCGGACTTGATGTAAGGCAGCGCCGCAGCCAGCCCGGGAAACATTGCCTGCGTCTGGCCGCCGAGCACATCGATAATCGCCGGACCGATACCGCGGTAAGGCGCGTGCGCCATGGATGTCTTGGTGGCTTCCTTCAACTGCTCCATCACCAGGTGCGTCAGCGTCCCTTGTCCGGAGGAACCATAACTGACCTTGTCGGGATTGGCCTTGAGATAGGCGATGAATTCCTTCAGCGACTTGACCGGCAGGCTGGGCGTGACGACCAGCACATTGGGCGTGCCGCCCACCATGCCGATCGGCGTGAAACCGTTGATCGCGTCATATGGCAGCTTGCGCACCGCCGGATTGGTGCCATGCGTGCCGACATAGCCGAGCAGCAGCGTGTAACCGTCGGGCGCCGACCTGGCAACCGCTTGGGAGGCAATGATGCCTCCGCCGCCGCTTTGATTGTCAACGAAAAAAGTCTGGCCTAATGCCTTGCCCAGCCGATCGCCCATGGTACGCGCGACCAGATCGACACCGCCGCCCGGAGCGACCGGCGCGATGATTTTCACCGGCTTGGCCGGCCACGCGTCTTGCGCGCCGGCCCAATGCGGCAGCGACAACATGCATGCACAGGCAACGATGGCCTTAAGACTTTTTCTTCTCTTCATGGATATCTCCTTTGGATGAAAGTTTGAACAGCCGCTCTTGCGCGGCTTTAACATGGGTAGCCATCAGCGATTGGCAGGCCTCGGATTGGGCACCGCGGATCGCGTCGACGATCGCATGGTGCTCACGGATGGAACTGAGCATGCCGACGTCGCTGGATAGATTTTTCAGGCGCGCGAGATGCAGTTTCTGCACCACGCCGCGATAGACATCGCAAATCTGCTGGTTGCCGCATGCGATGATAATGTCCCAGTGAAAATGCAGATTGGTTTCGTAATACAGCATCACATCCTTGCGCTCGGCTGCATCGTCCATCTGCGCCAGCCGCTGTTCCAGCAGGCTCACCAGTGCCGGGGATGGCTCGGTTGCGGCCTTGTGGCCCGCAAATGCATCGAGCACCGCGCGCAACTGGTACAGGTCTGCGGTTTCCGACGCCGACAGCTGGCGCACGAATACACCCGCATGCTTGCGCGACTCGACCAGCCCGCTGCTTTCCAGATCGCGCAGCGCTTCGCGCACCGGCACTCTCGAAACACCGAGCCGGGCGGCGATCACCGGTTCGGTAATACGCTCTCCCGGCGACAGATCGCCGCGCAGAATCGACGACAGCACATCGTCGCGGATCAGGCGTGCAAGCGGCACATCCCTGACTTGGGTCAGTATGTCGCCGGTCGAATCGACCTTGGTCCAGGGCATCATAGGTGGATGAGGAAACTTATTAACATGGTATATCGTATACGATATACATCGTAGCAATTAACGAATGGTGCTGTCAAGCAATTTATTGCCGTGATGCCATGTGCCCGAATGGCTTTTTGGCTCCCAATCCTCGTGGACAACAGGATCGGCAAGCCGCTTCGCAAGCAGGTAGCGTCGCTCTCTGCTATTGAAAACCGGCATGTCTGAAGCGTTCGCTCCCGGTCGTGCTGAGCAGCAGCTCGATAAACTGACGCGCTGCCTGCTTGATGTCCGCGCTGCCAGGCGCAACGCCATAGGTGGTGCTCAACTGCAGCTCCGCAGGCAACGGCCCGACCAGCGTATCGCCCTGGATATGCAAAATTTCACTGATCTGGGTAATCCCCAGTTCTGCATCGCCTTTGGCCACCAGCTTCATTACTTCCAGCCCATTGGCCGCGAGCAGCGATTTCGATTTCAATGCGTCCGCCAGGCCGAGCCGTTCCAGCACTTTGGCAAAATGAATGCCGGTGGTCGCTCCCCTGGCAGGATCGCCGTATGCGACCGACTGCGCGTTGAGCAGGGATGCGCGAAAAGCTTCGGCGTTGCTCACATCGGGATGCACGCCGCCTTTGCGCACGGCGACGCCGACGCGCACCATGCCGAGATCGTGCGGCGCCGCAGGCGGTATGATCTTGCCCGCTGCCAGTGCCTCCAGACGTTCGCGCGCGTTGATCACGATATCGGTTCGCAACCCCGCCTTCAGCTTGCCGTCGACTCCGCCGGCAGTCGAAAATTCGAAATGCACCTGATGCCCGGTCGTGCGTTCGAATTGTTCCGCCAGTTCGGTAACCGGCACCTGCACCGCGGCAGCGCTCAGCACGGTAATGCCGGTGGACTGTGCGGAACCGCTGGCTCCGGTAAAAGCTGTTGCCGTCATTGAATCATCCTTGAATAAAGTGTCGGACAAGTTTCGATTGTTTGCCGGTACCGCGGCAGCCGGCAACCTGCTTTGCATGCATGTTCAGCGCGACGCCTTCCACGGCACAATGATGCGCTCCAGTTCATTGAGGATCACCGAGAACAGGAAACCCAGCAGCGCGATCACGACCAGTCCGACATACATCGTCTCGACCGACAGGATTTCCCACGCATTCCAGATCATGTACCCGAGGCCGCTCTTGGCGCCGATCATCTCGGCGATCGCGATCAGGATCAGCCCCATGCCGATACCCAGCTTGATCCCGCTCATGATGTGCGGCATGGCGCCGGGCAGCGCGATGGTGCGAAACACCTGCCAGCGGCCGGCGCCGAAATTGCGGCCGACATCGAGATAAATCTTGTTTATCTCAAGCACGCCGGTAGCCGAATTGATCAGCACCGGATAGAACACTCCGATCGCGACCATGACGATCTTGGACGCTTCGCCGAGACCGAAAATCAGCAGGATCAGCGGAAAGATGGCGCTCTTGGGAATCGGGTAAGTCGCCGCCACCAGCGGATCGACCACCGCGCGCAGCGGGCGGTACAGCCCGATCGCGATACCGAGCAGAAGTGCCGGCACGCCACCCAGCAAAAAGCCCCAGAACAGGCGCTGCAGGCTGGCCCAGGTGTTTTTCCACAGCGAGCCGTCTTTCATGAGCGCCAGCAGGGTATCGAATACCTTGGACGGAGCCGGGAAAAAGCGCGCATCCAGCATGCCCGTACGTACCGCGGCTTCCCACAACAACAGCAGTACGATCGGCGACAAGAGATTGATCAGGCGATCGCGGTTGTCGATGCTCATCAAGCGGGTCGAACGCGGCTTGCCGGCGCCCGGCAGTTCCTTGGCATGCGTTTTTTGCACCGTACTCATGCTTTGGCACTCCTTTCATCCTGTGCACGGGCACGCTGCACTTCGTCGCGCAGCTGGCCCCAGATCGAATAGACCAGCTCGCCGTAGGCTGGGCGGGAATGCAATTCCAGTACATCGCGCGGCCGCTCGAACGGCACATCGACGATCTGCTTGGTGCGTCCGGGCTGGGCAGTCATGATCATGATGCGATCGCCCAGCGTGACTGCTTCATCGACGCTGTGCGTGATGAAGAGCACGGTCTTGCGGCTGTCTTCCCAGATACGCAGCAATTCTTCCTGCAGCAGCACCCTGTTCTGTTCATCCAGCGCCGAGAACGGTTCATCCATCAGCAGCACATCGGGATCGTTGGCGAATGCGCGGGCTATCGACACCCGCTGCCGCATGCCGCCCGACAACTGATGCGGATAAGCGTCGGCAAACTTGCTCAGCCCGGTACGATTCAGATAATGCCCGACCACGTCTGCAATTTCTGCCTTGGGCCGCTTGCGAAGGGTCAGTCCGTAAGCGGCATTTTCCCACGCGGTCATCCATGGAAACAGTGAATCGCCCTGGAACACCATCGAATTGCCCGGCCGGTCCGGCCGTGCACTCCCTCCGGTCGCGGCCGGCGCTGCGACTTCGATAGTGCCGCTGGTCGGCGTTTCCAGGTTGGCCAGAATTCTCAGCAGTGTCGTCTTGCCGCAGCCGCTAGGGCCGACGATCATGAAAAAGCAGCCGGTCGGGATGTCGAGCGATACGTTATCGAGCGCGGTAACCGGTCCGCTGCGGGACTCGAAAGTCTTGGTCAGATTGCGCAGGCGGATCTTGACCGGCACGCCGTCGACCGGCGCGACCGGATCGTTGTGAATTGCGGAAGATTGCATGGCATCCTCCCTATTTGGTTTTGGGCTTGTACGGGCCGAGGTCTTTCAGCGCCGCTTCCACAAAGGAATGGTCGAGCGCCTGCTCGACCGTGACCTTGCCCTGAATCAGCCCTTGATCCTTGTAAAACTGCAGATCGTTTTTAAGGCTGGCTTCATGCACTTTACCATCAGGATTGGTGCCCTGGGGACTGATCGAACGATAGACGGCCGGATCCTTGATGCTGGTGTACTCGGTCAGGATCGCCAGCACTTCACTGGCGTTCGGCCCCGCTATCCTGCCACCCTTGAGCGCATCGTTATAATCGCGCACCGCGCGCAGGTAGGCACGCATGAAGCGCCTGGCGGCATCCGGATTGGATTTCACGAACTGGCCGGAATACAGAACGACCGCAAGCTGATGGTTGGGATAGATTTCGTCGTCGCCCATGATCCGGACCGCCGCACCGCTCTGCACCGCCTTGGTGGCCGACGGTTCAGTGGTCATTGCCGCATCGACCGCCTTGTTCTGCAGCGCAACCACGTGTTGCGGGAAACCGAGGAAAACCCGTTCCACGTCGCTGTACTTCAGTCCGGCCTTTTTCAGCGCCTCGTTGAGTGTCGAGGTCGACGCACTGCCAGTGGCGCTGCCGGCGATTTTCATGCCCTTCAAATCCTTGAGCGACTTGTAGCGGCCGCTGTCGACCAGATCCTTGCGTACCAGCAGCGGCTGGTAGCCATAGCCGGGCGGAGTCGAGCCCTTGTCAGCGACGATCTTGATATCGATGCCGCGCGCAATGGCATTGTACAGCCCGGCCGATCCGGAACCGCCGCCCACTTCGAGCTGCCCGTTGCCCAATGGAGCCACCATCTTGGCACCGGAATCGAACGGCACAAAATTGACGTCGAGCCCCTCCTGCCGGAAATAGCCTTTCTTGTCAGCGATGAAAAAAGCGACGTCGCTGCTTGCGTTGACTATCGCAACTCGCACCGGAGTCGGGTCGGCGGCGAATGCCGCAACCACGCTCGACAATAACGATGCAACCAACACGCACCGCAGCATTTTCAATTTGCTCATCTGGTCTCCTCATTGACAATCTAATTATTTTGCTGCGCTGTCCCGGGCTTGTCAGCAATGATTCAGTCATTTTTATTTCCCGGAAATCAGCAGACTCTTATCCGTCGGCTACCGCCTTGCAGGATTGGAACCCTGTCTGCAGCGCCTGCTCATCCAGGTTCCGGCCGATGAAGACGAGGCGGCTGTAACGCGGCTCGTCCGGCTTCCAGGGCCGCTGCAGATCGCCTTCGAGCAGCATGTGCACTGCCTGAAAAACCAGGCGCCGGTCTTCGCCCTTGACGTCGATGATGCCCTTGGCGCGCAGTATATCCTGCCCCTTGCTGGCCACCAGCCCGTTGAGCCAGAGCTCCACCCTGCTGCCATCCATCGGCGTATGGCACGCAAGGGATATGCTGTGAATGCCGCTGTCGTGTTCATGATCGTGTTCATGACTATGCGCGTCATGGTCGTGCCCGCAATGTTCGTCGTGCACGTGGCTCGCTTGGCCGTGAACGGCGTTGTCGGCAGGATCGAGGAAATCCGGCTCCAGCGAAACAATGCGCTCGAGATCGAAACCGCCGCGTCCCAATACCTTGTCGAGCGGGACGTTGGAGCGTTGCGCGCGATGGATCGGTGCCAGCGAATTGAGCTTTCTCAAGCGCGCCTCGATATCGCGCAGTTCCTGGTCGGAGACGAGTTCGGTCTTGTTGAGCACGATCTGGTCGGCGAAGGCGATTTGCTCCGCCGCCTCGCGGCTGTCGGCAAGGCGCAGCCAAATGTGCTTGGCGTCGACCACCGTCGTCACCGAATCGAGAAAGGTCCTGGACTGCAGGAAGTGATCGACGAAGAATGTTTGCGCCACCGGGCCCGGATCGGCGAGGCCCGTGGTCTCAACGATGATCGCGTCGAACGCTTTTGCGGTATCCGCACTCTTCGACAGCAGCCCGTGCATGGTGCGGATAAGGTCGCCGCGCACCGTGCAGCAAATGCAGCCGTTGTTCATCTCGAACAGCTCTTCGTCGGTGTTCAGGATCAGGTCGTTGTCGATGCCGATTTCGCCGAACTCGTTGACGATCACGGCGTAACGGCGGCCGTGGTCTTCGGACAGAATGCGGTTCAGCAGCGTGGTTTTGCCGGCGCCGAGATAACCGGTGAGCACGGTTACCGGGATCCGTTCGACCAGCGCTGCATTCCCTTCAGTCATCGCTTCAACCCGGCCATGGTCTGCTTACATCCAGGGCATCAGGGAGACGTGAACCACGTCCTTCGCGCCCTCGCCGCCCACCGACTTGATCGCGTATTCGGTATCCTTCAGACCGAAGCGGTGGGTCGTCAGCAGCTCAAGCGGGAAGCGCTTCGAGGCCAGCTGCTGCAGCGCCAGCTCGCAAGCCTTGTAGCTGTGGCCGCGCGCACTCTTGATGGTGATGTATTTCACCGTGATTTTTCCGATCGGGAAGTTCGGGAAGTCCGCCATCTCGCCCTGGATCAGCAGCGTGCCGCCCTTGCGCTTGAGCGCTTCGACGCCGAGCAAAATCGCCGCGGTGCCGGCACCCGCGGTACAGTCCAGCGCGACGTCCACACCCTTGCCGCCGGAGATCTCCATGATGCGCTTCAGAGGATTTTCCTTTTGCACGTCGATCACATGGTCGGCGCCGAGTTTCTTGGCGACTTCCAGACGAGCGGCATCCTTCGACGTGCCGGTGACGATGATCAGCGATGCGCCCGCCTGCTTGCAGGCGATGGTCTGCGACAGGCCCTGCTGGCCCGGCCCCTGGATCAGCACGGTGGAGTTGTAGCCGACCTTGCAGTCGAACAGTGCCCATTCGATGCCGTTGGCCATCGGGGTAACGAGACCGGCAAGCTCGGGCGTCACGCCATCCGGAACCTTGTGCACTACCGAGTTCCACGGCAGGTACATATACTGCGCAAAGCCGCCCCATAGATGCGGTGGCTTGTCGGACGTACTATAGCCATAGCGGATGCCATCCGGGTTGTAACGCCAGTCGGTATTTTCGCAATGACGGTACTCGCCCTGGTGGCACCACTCGCATTTGCCGCACGCGACGTAGTGCTCGACGAACACCAGGTCGCCTTCCTTGAAGCCCTTGCGCGCGGTGAACTCTTTGCCTGCCTTGGCGATGTAGCCGATATTCTCGTGGCCCATGATCACCGGACCGCCGGTTTTCAACGGCTCCTTGAACATCTTGACGTCGGTTCCGCAGATGCCGGCCACTTCCACTTTCATCAGGGCGGCGTCCGCCGGAATTTCCGGCATCGGAAATTCCTGGATCTCGATCTTGTTGGGGCCTGTCTTCACCGCTGCTTTTACTTTTTCCACAATTGCATTCCTTCGATAATGGTTTGAATCGTATTCAGAAATCCAGGGATGAAAGATTTCGTGTCACAGCGTCTCGCCTTCTTTCAGCACGCCGGCCGCGCGCAGCGATCCTTCGAGCCACTTGGGGCGCAGGTTCTTGCCGGCGATGATATCCGCGATGCGCTGGCGCTCGTCGGCGACTTTCTGCGCTGCCAGTTCCAGCAGCGACCCGGCCTTCTCGCGCTCGACCACCACGACGCCGTCGGCGTCGCCGACGATCAGGTCGCCTGGATTGATCGCCACAGCACCGCAGGAAATCGGCCAGTTGATGCGGCCCGGGATGAACTTCGTCGGTCCGTTCGGGTTCGAGCCGACGGAATAGATCGGAAAGCCCAGTTCGATCAGTTCCTCGGTGTCGCGATGCGCGGCATCGAGAATCACGCCGCCAAGGCCAAGTTTCTTGCATGCGTTGATCATGATCGAGCCCATCAATGCGCATGTGCGGTCCGCCTTGCCGTCGATCACCAGGATGTCGCCGGGCTTGGCCATCGCCATCGCGGCGTGAATCATCAGGTTGTCGCCGGGACGCACCTCGATCGTGAACGCGGGGCCGGCCATGCGCATCGAAGGCGATAGCGGCGTGATCCGTCCGTCGACCGTTCCGCGGCGTCCCGCCACATCGGCGAGGATCGACGCGGCGAAGGCCGATGCCTTGCGCACGATGTCAGGAGAGACGCGCTCGAAGTCACGGCGAATGTCGGATAACGCAGGGGAAGTCTTGTCGTTCATGTGAAGTCCTTTAACTTTTGACGGCGCCTGGGTAATCACCGCAAGCGGCCATGTTGATTACATCTTTTTGCCGGGACGGCCGCGCCTGGTCAGCAGCGTATCGAGACGCGGGTAGACCCGGCGGGCGTTGCCCTCGAAGATCTTGTAGCGGCTCTCCTCGCTGAGCGTGGCAACCTGGTCGACGTAGCGCTTGGTGTCGTCGAAATAGTGGCCGGTTTCCGGATCGATGCCTTTTACCGCCCCCAGCATTTCCGACGCAAACAGAATATTGTCGATCGGAATCACCTTGGCAAGCAGCTCGATGCCTGGCAGATGATAGACACAGGTGTCGAAAAAAACGTTCTTCATCAGATGCTCGGTCAGCAGCGGCTTCTTCATTTCCTGCGCCAGGCCCCGGTAGCGGCCCCAGTGGAACGGCACCGCACCGCCGCCATGCGGGATGATGAATTTCAGCGTCGGGAAATCCTTGAACAGATTACCCTGTATCAGTTGCATGAAGGCGGTCGTGTCGGCGTTGATGTAATGCGCGCCGGTGTGGTGGAAATTCGGATTGCAGGACGAGGTTACATGGATCATCGCAGGCACTTCGAGTT
>DASYKE010000060.1:0-22600 GCA_035995725.1 Burkholderiaceae bacterium
GGTGTCGAACCTGGTATTGGCATAGCCGAGGTGGGCTTTAGCCACGCGGAAGTCCCAGGTTCCACCGACGAGTACGGTGCGGATGTCGGCAGTAGCCGGAGCAGTAGTCGTACTGGGGACGCCGAGTGCGGTTGCCAGCGGAGTAACCAGCGGAGCCGTATTCGACTTCTGATAAGCGATTTGCACATTGAGTGGGGCGATTACATACGAAGCGCCGGCACCCCAGCTGCGAGCAGTCGAGATGCTGCCTGGCACCTCGCCGAAAGCATAGCTTAGGGAGCCCGTGAAGCCGGCAATGGTCGGAGTGGCATAGTTGACGGTGTTGTCGGTGCGAAGGAGCGGATCGGCAAAATACTGTCCGGCGCCGAAGATTTTTTCCGCATTGCCGGCGAGGTTGATGCGGAACGGATCGATCTCGGTGAGTCCGTAGTAGAGAGCGGTCTGTTGGCGACCCAATTTAACAGAGCCGAAACTGTTGCTGCTCAGGCCAACCCATGCCTGACGGCCGAACAGGCGCTGGGTGGTTGGCGTGCTTTGGTTCAGTGTGCCAATATCAATATTGTAACCATTTTCCAGCGTGAAGATTGCGGACAAGCCGCCGCCCAGATCTTCGGTGCCTCTGAAGCCGATGCGGTTGGAGTTTAGCTGGCCGCTCTCCAGAGACCAGGTCTTGCCGGCAGGGTTGCCGTCATTCCTGTATTGGATGCCGGCGTCAGCAATGCCGTATACGGTGACATTGTTTTGAGCAGACGCCACGCCTGCGAAGGCGCCGAGTACTGCCAGTGCAAGAAGAGTCTTTTTCATGATTGATCCTTTATGGTGATTTTTTTTGTGTCCATGGCAATTCCCGTTGAGCGTGATGAACCTGCTTGGTTGACTAATTACTATTCAATTAAATTCTTTAACGTGTGCTCGCCTATTGATCTAAATTAAAGAGTGGTCAGGCCATTTGAAAACTGCGGTAGAAGTGCTACAGCGAGAATTAAAGGGGCAGCATCCCCCTGGGAGATGCTGCCCCTTCAACTTTTCTATGAAGAATCAAGAGCGCGGCGGCTTTGGTTGGGGCGGTTTTGGTTGGGTGGGCTTTGGGCCGAAGGCCCTGGCCGTGTCGCGCTGAGGCCGGGTTTTCCGGGACAGCTCGCGTTGGCGCACCAGTTCCTTGATCCCCAGTTCCTTGTAGTCCGGACTCGTCAATGATGCGAGGAACGCAACGAGGTCGTCGATATTCCCCTCCGTAAGCGCGAGGGGCTGAATATCCTGGTCGAGATAGGGATTCTGCAAGCCATCGCCCTTGTTGTAGTGGTCGCTCACATCCCAAAGCGTCTCTTGCGAGCCGTCGTGAAAATAGGGTCCCGTCACCAGCACGTTGCGCAGGTCCGGTGTCTTGAAGGCTGCGATATCGGCTTCTTTCTTCGTGATGAGAAAGCGGCCAAGCACAGACATGTCCGTCTGGATGGCGGCGCGATCGATGGCCGCGACATCGCCCGAGTTGACGAGCTGCTCGGCCTGCCGCGCCAGCGGGACGACCTTGTGCTTGATAATGCCGATGCCGATGTTGTGAAAGTCGTTGTCCGTGAAGAAGGTGGCATCCCGCTTTTCTTCCGTCAACGCATGGCACTTGTTGCAGCGGCCGCGATTGTTGAAGATCTCCCAGCCGCGCTTGGCAGAGTCGTCAATCGCGTTCCTGTCGCCGGCGATGAAGTGATCGAAAGGAGAATCAAACGACAGTTGCGTTCGTTCGTAGGATGCGATGGCGCGCACCAGGTCGCGGCCATTGGGCGGGCGGCCGAAGACGCGCTGGAAGTCCTGCTGGTATTGGTCGATGGCCGCGATCCGGGCCACGGCCGCATCCAGGCTCGGCTGGCCCATTTCGATCGGATTGACGATCGGCAGCGCCGCCTGCTCCTCGAGCGTGTTCACCCGGCCGTCCCAGAACTGCGTCTTGTTGTAGAGCGCGTTCAGAACGGTCGGCGCGTTGCGCTGCCCGAGGCGGCCCTGGATCCCGATCGAGGCGGGCCTCCCATCGGTGAACGCGCGTGCGGGATCATGGCAGGTACTGCAAGCCACGGTCCCGTCGGCCGACAACCGGCCGTCGAAGAACAGTTTCTGGCCGAGGGCAATCTTCTCGGCGGTCTGCGGGTTGTCAGGCGGTATCGCCGACCGGGTCGCGTCGATGGGGACGCCTACCTGTTTGAGGGATCTGGGCTGGGCTAGCGGACCTGGCTGGGGAATGGGCGGCGGCTTCGGGGCGGCCGCCCCGGGGAGCGGTGTATCGGTACCCTCTACCATCCCGACAAGCATCGCCGTAAGGAGGATGCTCGCGAAAAGCAAGGAGAGGATGGAACGCAGCATAAGAGCACCCCGATCATGACCCGGCACGTTCAGCCTTCAAATCGAAAATACGGGATCAGGTCTGCCAGCTTGATTTATGCACAGCAATAACAAAACACAAAAAGCGGCAAACCAATTCTATAGCCGCCTCGGCTGCCGGGTCAACTTGCACCTTCATGGATGACGATTGCGCAATCGGGGAGCGGCTCCGGTGATTCCGGTGGATCCGGCGAACGTGGCAGTCGCCAGCCGTGACGGTGACAGCCGGTTGAGATGATTCTGCAGCGCATTGCATTGCCTCTGCATCAAAGTATTAATTCTTTACCAAGCTTCAAATCGGTGCCTATACTGAGATATGTATCTCCACTGTCTTTTGGAGGCCAAATGGAAACCCGGCCGACGAGGAAAATGCTTCTTGCGGTACGTCCGCAGGATACCGATTTGGTGTCCGAGGCATTGGGCACCGAGTTTGATTTGATGATTTGTCATTCCCTCGTAACGGCAAAAGCGGCGCTTGACAAGGATATCGGCTTGATTGCTTGCGGGGTACGCTTTGACGAGGGCCGGATGCTGGATCTTCTTCGCTACGTCAAAGAAAACACGAAGACAAAATCAATTCCTTTCTTTTGCATAATCGGAGCCGGCAAATCGTTCTCTCCAGCAGTCCTCGCGGGGATTAAGAAAGCAGTCCTGATATTGGGAGCCAACGGGATTGTTGACCTGTCGGAATTAAGGAAGAAGGTAGGCGACAAGCAAGCATACGAAACATTGCGACAGGCCATCCGCAAGGTCTTGTCACGCCCGGCTACTGAAAAGGAAAGGCTGACTTGATCGACTCCGTAATTGGCAAGCCGAAAGATCGCCGATCAGCGGTTTTGCACTGACCTTCAGTCGCTATCGGTTTGGCAGGGCCGCAAGAACTTCGCTTACTTCCTCAAACTTTACCGGCTTGGAACATACGCGGTCAAATCCGGCATGGATCGCGCGTTGCCTGTTTTCATCGCTGGCGTATCCCGATACCGCGATCAACGGAATAGTGGAGAACCGTTCATCCGCTTTTAGCGCACGGGCAAAGTCAAAGCCATCCATCGCTCCGGGCAAACCAATATCGCAAAAAATGATGTCAGGTGGATTGGCCTTGATGAGTTCAATCCCGGCATCCGCCGCAGAGGCCGGGATTGCATCGCATCCCATGATCTGGAGCATGTTTCGAAACATTTGCGCAAAATCCCGACTGTCGTCGATTACAACCGCACGCAAGCGTTGCGGCTGCTCCGGCAACTCTGCGGCAAAGCGGGGCCAAAGCCATGTCTTGGCCGCATCAATATCGTCAAACACTTTGATGCCGAAGGATTCAGGTTCAGGTTCCATCAGAGAGAGCGTCATATCGGTCGACAGCTGGCTGAGCTTTGCAGAGCTGTATACCCATGCAAAATGCGTCAGGCCCGCTTGCTTCATGCGCGGGAACCATTCGGCAGCAAGCCACATGGCAGCAAAGCGCCATATGCCTACCATATGGGTGTGATCATAGAGCACCCGATAGGTGTCGTACACAATCATCAAATCCAGGATGCGTTCGCAGCCCTCCTGAATCGATTCAACCGATTGGTAGCCCTTCCAAATGGCGTGAATCGACGAGATCTGACGATCGTAAAAAATCTCCAGATAATTTTCGCTAAATAAAGAAACATGGTCGGTTTCAATGCCCGACCGCCCGTTGACTGTAATTCCTGTTTCATGTGTATTCATGTGCATTCATCGTGATGGGTTGCGGGCGGCTTGCATGCTCTTGTTGCGTGGCAGTTCAAACCGCTTCCCTTGTGCTCCTTGTTCAATTTCGCTTCTTCGTCCGGCGGAAAGCAAGGAGTCGGAAATATGGAGTTCTCATTGCTTGCCGCAACTAGTCTTTAGCGCTAATCCACAGCGCCAGTCCATAGTGTCAGTTCACAGCGCCGGTCCGCAGTGCGGACAAGTGATACGGCATCGATCAAGCGCAGAGGTCGACCGATTGTCGAACTCGCTCACCTGAAATGGACGACCCGGATTGGGTCAATGAGAAATCGTATTCATATTCCGAGACTTGAATGCCGCCTTGGAAGAAACCAGACTGCATTATCTGAAACGCAACGCGCTTTTACTATCGGAAAAGTCCTACTTACATACACTTACAAAATTGATACTTGCATACACTTACATAATTGATCTAGTTGTCTGAATTACGGCTCTACGCTTGGCAAGGTATTTTGGCGGAGATGCGCAGTCATGGTTGAATCTCCAGCAGGTCTGCGACCTCAAGATGACAGCAAAGGCGCAACTGAAAAAAATCCTCGCTGAGGTCAAGCCGCTGGATGACGACTCATAGCGGCAGGCCGATCCATGGAGATGTCGGGTTCGAACCAACTTTCGGTTCGTGCATGGCGTTCCAAACCCAACTCATTTTTGACGCGGAGCATGGCACGCGAGCTCGGGGCACAACGGATATAAAACGAAAAGCCCATTCCTTTCAAACCCTTACAGCGTTTCTGCACGCATCGGTGCTGTCCTGACACGAACGGTGCAATCAGACTCAGTGCGCTTCATCTTTCCCTATGCCGAAGCGCAAACATCAAGGTAATTTAACCAACTGTAAAGGAAAAACATCATGAGCAATATTCTTATCCATGATTTGCACGACACCAAGGAGCTTGACGCTGGCTCAATGGCCAAGGTTTGCGGAGGGATATGGAAGAAGAACGGCGTGATCCCCGGGTACGTGGCACCGACCGTTTATTACGATGACGGCATCAATGTGAGCACCAGCGACCCGTCGACCAGCAACGTCGGCTACGATTCCCCCTTCACTCCCATTCCCCACAGACCGTGAGTGGGTTCGGGAGGTGTCAAGGTGTCATTTTCTGCGTGCTGACGGTGACAGCCGGCTGGATCGATATCGATGCGGCTTGTGCATCGGTACAAGGAATCGAAAGTTTAATCATTCGTTAATGTGCTGTTAATGCGCCGCGTGTCACCATGGTTCTCGTATATGTATGTCCTTCTCCCTCCCCCTTCCCACTAAGGGGGTTTTAGTCCGCGAACAGAGTTCTCCGTTCGCGGGCTTTTCTATTTGCACCTTCACCCATGACGATTGCGGAATAGGGGAGTGCCCCGTTTATTCCCATGGATTGCGGCAGATCCGCCGAACGTGGCTGTCGCCAGCCGTGACGGTGACAGGCTGTCGGTATGATCCTGCAGCGCATTGCATTACCTTCGCGCCGGCAGGCTTGCCTGATTGCCGAACCCCCAGCCGTCGCCACGGGATGCACTGTTAGCCTATGACCGCTGGTGACAGCGGCTTCACTCATCAGTTTCGGCGGGTAAAGCTGACCTTAAAGCCGACCTATCTGTGGCCATCACCGCCACCGCCGTTCATATATCGAGGGTCCGGCGCGACATAAACCTGTACCGGATGGTCCAGCACGCCGGGCGGGGCAACGGCGTTCAGAGGGAAATCGTTGACTGTCCTTGCGACGAAGAAATTCCAAGCGAATGATTTGTCACCCACGATGAACCCGACGGTTTCGCCGCCGGTGACATTCACGTACTTGGTGTCGGGATTGATGACAATGGTGCGCTCGGCAGCCGATACGGGCGCCGGTTGACCATACAGGGCGACGTAGCTGGTTCTTGTTGCGCAGGCAGTCAAAACCGCTGCAGCCAGCACGAGCGAAAAGGCGATGGTTGGGGGATAGAGTTTTTTCATGGCGGGCTCCGGCAAACGGCTTGCAATTATTTTGTTGGGGTTGAAGCAGCGGGTGCGGGAGCCGAAGGCGCCCCATAATATTTGGCAAGATAGTCCACGATGGCCGGAATATTGTTTTTGTCGATCGGCGCATGCATGGTGTTGACCATTTTGTTGACCTCGCCTTCCCAGCCTTTACGATCCAGGAAAGGAGAATTCATCTGAATATAATCGAGGCTGTGGCAGATCGCGCAATTACTCCTGACCAGGTCGTTCCCGGGGCCCGGTTTCAGCTGGATTTGCGATTCATCCGGAGTCTGGGCCGCCGCTGTGCAGAACAACAGTGCACCAGACAGGGCACCAAGCGGGGTACCCAATAGCCGTTTGATCATGACGACCTCCTCAAACAATCTGAACGTTGATTCGTTGCGGGACATTGTTATGATAACCGGCCGGATTCCAGATTAGCTCAGACTCCTGCGTCTCTCCCTTCCGGTTGGTCGCCTTGGCCAATATGCCGTACTGCCCGCGCTGCGCCGGACGGAATTGATATTTCCATTGCCGCCAGGAGTATTTGCCGTAATCCTTGCCGAGCGCAGCCGGCTGCCAGCTTTGGCCGCCGTCCGTGGAGATGTCGACCTTCTGGATCCCGCGGCCGGCGTCCCAGGCTATTCCCTGCACGGTAATCGGCCGCCCCAGCCAGAAGTGCTGTCCATCGTCGATGTTGGTGATCAATGAATTGACCACCATTTCCGTAAGGGGCGTGGTGTCCACCCCAGGCGCATCCTGCGATGCGAAGCGCACGAGCTGCGGGAATTTGCCGGTCGGAATCCGGTAGGCCGACTTCATCCAATAATTGTCAAGCGGCTGCGGTAACACGTTAATTTCGGAAATCTGCTTCATCCAGTAAGTGCCCACCCATCCCGGCACGATCAGCCGCACGGGCATGCCGTGGTGCAGCAGCATCGGGCGGCCGTTCATTTCATAGGCGAGGATGGTGTCGTCGTCCAGCGCCTTCCACATCGGCAGGCTTTTCGCAAACTGAGGTGTCTGCGCGATGGGTCCGTGATCCTGCCCGCGGAAGGCCACCTCCACGGCATTCTTGTTGATTCCCGCCTGGTTCAGAATGTCCTTCAGCCGCACCCCGCGCCAGCGCGCATTGCCCATGGCGCCATTGCCCCATTCCACGCCCGGCACGTGCGGTTGCGACAAGCCGCGGCGATTGCCGGCGCACATGTTGACGGCCACGAGCTCGACCGGGCGAAACTTGCGGCGCAGATCGTCATAAGTCAGCGTCATCTGCTTTTGCGCCGAAGCCCCGCCGATGTTCAGGCGCCAGGCTTGCGCGGTAACTTCGGGAATGACGGCCAGATGCCAGCGCACAAAAAACCGCGCATTGGGGGTAAACATCTGGTTCAGATATTCGACCGGCGTTTCGTAGTTCGGCGCGCGGAACGTTCGTTTAATCAAGGGTTGCTTGCCTGGAAGCGCGGACAGCACCGATTCTTCCAGCGTGCCGGCAGGCAGCGCCGCAGGCCCAAGGGAAATCTTGCGGGCGAGGGCCGATCCGGGCACCAGGACGCCGCTGCCGGCAACCGCCATGCCGCTTGTCATCCGTAGAAATTCGCGTCTGTTCAACATTGTCTATTCCCTCAAAACAATGAGTGGATGAGCTTGCGCGGCCGGTGCCGATTTTCCGGTCTTCAGGTTTTCACTTTAGGCGGTAAACGGTACGAGGCAAGAAAAGCATGCAAAAAAACTATCGGCTAACGTGGATGACTGCGGGCACCGCGGGGCGGCTATGGCCCGGTATTCGGCTGGTGTGAAGAGAAATGGTTGCCCCGGAACTATTTGCGACACTGGCCGGCTGCTGCCATATGGCAGCAAGGACAGGTGCCATTCAAAAGCAAGTTAATATGTCACCGTAGATAATTTCATTCATCAGCGATAAGGAGCCAGCCATGCTCACCGCTCATGATTCTTTGACGTTGCAGATGCTGGAGTGGATTTCTCAAGGAGCACATCGCTATTGCGATGTTATTGACGTATGGAAAAGCTCCTGTCCGCGGCTTACTATCTGGGAAGATGCTTGCGCTGACGGGCTCGTGGAGAGCGGCCCGGGGCGCACAGGCATTGTCTCTCTCACGGCAAAAGGCAAAAAAATCCTTCAGCAAGGATAGCGTAGCGCTCCGGTTGCCGCACGATACTTCAGTTGCCCGTCGCCAATGAACGCGCAATCAGTAGAGCAGCGCATCGATTTAAAGTAAAAAGCCCGCAGACCTTGCGGCTGCGGGCAAAATCCATCCATGGGATGGAGGGAGGGAGGAGACGGACTTACTGTATCAGGCAGTGCAAGCCGATGCCAGTTGCGTTACAAATGCTTACTTTCAGGCACAATCACGAAACTTGTGATGACTATTTCGAGTCCGTTACAGCTGATGATATGCAGAGAATCCGCAGGGAATCATTTATTTGAAAACAATAGGGATATGGCTTGGGTATGCTTCGGAAATGGATTATTACAGCGGCTTGCAGCGGCGTTTTGGGCGTTTTAGTGTGGGCCTCCGATTTCATCACCTTGCAAGGAGAGCGCACCATCTATACCGCGGGGTGTCAGGATGGGGTTTGGAAAGGGGATCTGTGCACGGGGAAGCTCGTGGCGGCGGAGCGTTACAGGTTTCGGGCATTGAAGGCCCACAATGAAGTGCTCTTTTGGACGGTCGGCTCGCCAGGGCCATCAGGCAAATTTACCCGTTGCGTGGTCACGAACGGACGATACTGGTCATGCGAGGCAAGTGGCGAGGCTTCTGCGGCCGTTACGCGGGAAATGCGGCACGGTATGCCGGTGAGTCATCCCGGCGAAAATACCCGGCCTTTTCATCAGATATCCAAATTCAGGTGGATGCTTCTGCGATATGGCATATCCGTCGGCAATACGGTGAGCAGCTCTTGAATCGAGGTTTAATCATTCGAAAGTTTAATCATTCGTTAATCTGCCGTTAATGCGCCGTGTGTCACCATGTTTCCTGTCTCCTCTCCACCTTACCCCCTGGGGTGGATTTAACCCGCGACCGACCGCAGTTCGTCGTTCGCGGGTTTTTCTATTTGCACCTTCCGTCATCGCGCCGTCCCTCATCGATTTAGGGGCGCAAAGCTGAATTATCTGTGGCCGCCACCATGGCCGCCGTGGCCATCACGGCCGCCGTCCAAATATCGAGGGTCCGGCGCAACATAGGCCTGTACCGGATGATCCAGCACGCCGGGCGGCGCAACGTCGTTCAAAGGGAAATTGCTGACTGTCCTTGCAACGAAGAAATTCCAGGCGAATGACTTGTTGCCCACGACGAACCCGATGGTTTCGCCGCCGGTGACATTCACGTACCTGGTGTCGGGAGTGATGACGATTGTGCGCTCGGCAGCCGATACCGGCGCCGGCTGACCGTACAGGTCGACATAGCTGGTTCTTGTTGCACAGGCAGTCAAAACCGCTGCAGCCAGCACAAGCGCAAGGGCGATGATTGGAGAATAGAGTCTTTTCATGGCGCGCTCCGGCAAACGGCTTGCAATCATTTTAGCTCTTACAGCAATCAGGGGCAGGGCATTGAGATGAACGTCGCCATGCAAGCCATCCGCAACTGCGCAGAAGATCGGTCCGCCGCGCTGCAGCGAGCCCGAAAGCGCGCGATCAGGACAGGTCAATGCTGCGAGTCCTGTTCGCTGCTGGGAACGCGGTCGAACCAATGCAGAATGAGGATGAGCACCAGTGTCGCTGGAAGCATTAGGAAGCTGCTGAACAGCCCGGCCAGAAAAGGGATGCATGCAAAAAAAGCTCGCAGCCCGTAGCTGTAATAATGTCCGGCACGATTCAGGTACGCTATCGCCAGCGCCTGCTTGCGCGTCGATTCATCCAGGCCGGCATCGCTGGTAATCAGGTAAGCGACATGGTTGAAGAAGCGTACGGCCATCGCCATAAACAGGAACGAGATAAAGAAGCTTCCCGCCAACAGTAATAGCTTGGCAGCGAAGACAATCGACTCGCTGTTGCCGGCCCGGGCGGATTGCCAGAGCTCGTTTTTGGGGCTGCCGACGCCGGCAAGCGTCAGTGTTGCCGACAAGGCCAGCACAGCGGTGGTAGCCATGAAACTTGCTGCCATCACCGAGTTGCGCAGCGTCTGGACTACGAGAATTTCCGTTCCGCGGCGGCTCATTACCGACTTTACCCAATTGCTGCGGATGGCGGCATGCGCACTGCGCGCTGTCTTCATGGGCGTGCGTGAGGTCACCCAACGAATATAGAGCTCATAAAGAGCAAACACGATGAGGCAAGCAACAATGTTCGCCCACTCCGTCATGGAACCTGTCCCTTGCAAAAGTTTATGACGCTTTGGCGGCACGCTCGCGGCTTGCAGCGGCAAGCCTGTCCTGAACTTCGAAAACCGCCATGCCTGCGAGCATGGCAATCACAAAGATAATTGGTTCACTGCTACCCGTCGCCAGCGAAGCCAGCGCCGGACCGGGACAATAACCGGCCAATCCCCAGCCTGCTCCGAACGCCAAGCCGCCCAATACCAACCGGCGGTCAATGTACCGTGCCGTCGGTAGTCGCATTGCATCTCCCAGGATCGCTTTCGGCCGATTGGCAGCGAAGCGAAATGCCGCCAGCCCGACCAGGACCGCGCCGCCCATGACGAATGCGAGCGAAGGATTCCAGTCGCCAGCCAAGTCCAGAAAACCAATGACTTTCGACGGGTCGGTCATACCGGAAATAATCAGGCCCAGGCCGAACAATAGACCCGACATTAAAGCTGTCAACAACTGCATCAATATCTCCTTAACCAATCAGGTGACGAACCACATAGACCGTGGCAAATCCGGCCAGCATCAATGCGACGGTAGCCACGATCGAACGAGGCGAAAGCCGCGACAGACCGCACACGCCATGCCCGCTGGTGCAACCTGAACCATATCGGGTTCCCATGCCAACCAGCAGTCCGGCGACAACCAGCAATGTGCTGCTCGCGTCGATTCGGACTGCGGGTAGCGGCGCAAACAAGCCAAACACGACAGGAGCAAGCACAAGTCCGGACACAAAGGCGATTCGCCATCCGATATCGCCGCTGGCCGGACGCAGAAGGCCTCCCAAAATGCCGCTGATGCCTGCGATTCTTCCATTGAACAGCAGCAGTACCGCGACAGCAAGACCGATCGCCAGCCCTCCCGCCAACGAGGACCATGGTGTGAAGTTTGCCCAGTCAATCATGCTTGGCTCCGTTGCTCGGATCGCAGAACTGCTCATACAGCACTTGCATCACGGCTAATGCTTCCTTGCTTGAAATGCTGTAAAAGATTTGTTTGCCTTCACGCCGCGTGCTTGCCAGCCGCTCTTCGCGCAATACGCCCAGTTGCTGCGACAATGTCGGCTGCAAAATTCCGGTCAGGCTTTCCAATTCTCCGACGTTGCGTTCGCCTTGACTGAGCTGGCAGAGCAACAGCAGCCGGTCCGGATTGGCCAGCGCTTTCAGCAGGCCGCTGGCTTGCGACGCTGCACGCCGCATTGCTTCAAAGTCGATTTTCTCGACAGTAATGCTCATTTACGCTCCTGGCGATCAAAGTTCCACTTTATTATATCAATATACAAACTATAATTTAGTATATTATTTGTGATTAAAATACCGGACAGGATCGCCATGATATTTCACCAGCTTTTTGAGCCTTTATCGAGTACTTATACCTACTTGCTGGGTTGTGAGGAAACCGGGCAAGCTGTATTGATTGATCCCGTCATCGCTACCATCGACCGTGACCTGGCAGAGGTTAACCGGCTTGGCCTGACGTTGGCCTATAGCCTCGATACGCATATTCATGCAGACCATATTACCGGGGCACTGGAGTTGAAAAAGAAGGTCGGCAGCAGGATTGCCGCGCCGGCTTTCGACCGGTTGCTATGCGCGGATGTGGGTATCGAAGAGGGCAAACCGTTCAAAGTGGGCAGCATTGCTTTACAGCCGCTGCATACGCCAGGGCATACCGACGGGCATTTCGCATACGTGTTCGGCGACCGCGTATTTACCGGCGACGCGCTATTGATTGAAGGATGCGGGCGCACCGACTTTCAGAACGGCGATGCGGACGCCTTGTTCAAGAGCGTCAGGGAAAAACTGTTTTCATTGCCCGGCGACTATCTTGTTTATCCGGCACACGACTACAAGGGCCGGCATGTCTCGTCGATCGCGCAGGAAAAGAAGCGCAATCCGCGGTTGGGAGAAACACGGAACCTGGAGCAGTTCAAGGACATCATGGCAAATCTTGATTTGCCATACCCGAAATTCATTGATTACGCGGTACCGGGCAACAAGCGATGTGGCGTCTGCCCCAGCCATCTTCCGGAAGATTTGGAGAAATACTGTGGCCAGATGACCCAGAGTCCGCAGGGATAGCTCTCGCAGTAACAGCTCTATATATTAATAGAGAGGACTAACCATGAATCAGTTTAAAGAAGTTAACGAAGGCGTTTTCATCGGCCCGCAGCCGACGGAGGATGACCTGCACAATGCAAGGCGGCAGGGGATCAAGACAGTCATCGATTTTCGGCTGCCCGCAGAAACGACGACGTCAAACGAGACGCTGACAAAAAATGCCGGACTGGATTACGCCAACATTCCTGTCGACAAGGCGAATCTTTCCATGGACCAGATCGGCCAGCTCGACAATGTGATGAAAAGCAAACAGGGGCCGTTCCTGCTCCATTGCGGAACAGGCGTGCGTGCCGCGCTGTTGTACTCGCTGAACAGGGCGAAACAACAGGGCTGGACGGCCAGGCAAACCTTTGATGAATCGAAACGAATGGGATTCGATTTGAAAACATCCCCTGAATTCTCCGCGTTTGTAACGAAGGCGACTGCTTAGCATAAGGTGCGCACATGACCGAAAGTTTCGGGCATATCGCGTTTTCACACAACCTCGACCCTGGGCAGCCGAACGTCCTCAAGGAAAGCAGTCGTTCAAGCCTGCTCACATTTTCATTTCGGCTTCATAAGCCTAAAGCAGTCAGTCCTATTTGGCTGTCCGGGCGGCGGCCAAGAGGCCAGAAGAATTTGCGATCCGACTCCCTGATTGGAAGATCATTGATGCTGGCGAAGCGATGCATCATGAAACCCTGGTCATTGAACTCCCAGTTTTCATTGCCGTAGGAACGGAACCACTGGCCGGAGTCGTCGTGCCACTCGTAGGCGAATCGCACAGCGATGCGATTGCCTGCAAAGGCCCACAATTCCTTGATTAGCCGATAGTCCAGCTCTTTAGCCCACTTGCGTTCGAGAAATTGACGTACCTGCTCGCGCCCGACAGGAAATTCGGCACGGTTGCGCCAGCGGGTGTCCTCAGTGTAGACAAGGGAAACGCGCTCCGGGTCGCGTGAGTTCCAGGCGTCTTCAGCCATGCGTACTTTTTGTGTGGCAGTTTCTTCCGTAAAAGGAGGAAGAGGTGGTTTGGTTTCCATGATCCGTTCTCCGATAAATGTAATGTAGACAGAGTTGTCTACAAAGTCAGTATATCCAATGTAGACAACATTGTCTACAATGTGGATATGAAAGCGACCGCCCACCAGATCTCTCAAACCCTGCCTGCACGCGAACGTATCCTGCTGACTGCACATGAGCTCTTCTATCGGGAAGGTATCCGTGCAACGGGGATTAACCAAGTGATTGCAGAATCAGGTGTTACCAAGGTCACCTTTTATCGTCATTTCCCGAGCAAGGATGACCTCATCCGCGAGTTTTTGGAGTATCGGCATCAGAATTGGATGGCATGGTTCATTGATGCGTTGCGACGCCATGGCGGCGGTGTCAAGGCACTCGCCCCTGCTTTGGCTGAGTGGTTCCGCGATGAGGGCTTTCGCGGGTGCGCATTCATCAACAGCGTTGGAGAGCTGGGAGGCACCCTGCCCGAAGTCGTGGAGATCAGTCGACGCCATAAGCAGGAAATGGTATCCGTCATTGCGAGCTTGCTGCAGCCATCAGCGCGACGGGAACAGGATGCACAGGCCGCGGCTTTAGCGGTGGACGGCGCCATCATCCGGGCACAGTTCGATCAGAACCCCGATGCCGCGTTGTTGGCGTTGGAGAGAGTCTTGAAGTTGCTGCTGGCGGTCAAGAAATGAGATTGGCGAGGGTTCCCGATTGTATTTGCGACTATTTCTTTTTATGTCGGATTTTAGCGGCGGCGCTGGCTATGGTTGGCGGCATTACGCAAGCGAGCGCAGCGACAATTTCTGCATCGACCCCAGCTGAACTGAATAAGGCACTTGCATCCGCAAATCCCGGCGATATCATCAAATTGTCTCCCGGCACTTATTCCGGCTCTTTTGTCATAAGCAGAAAGGGGAGCCGTATAGAACCGATCCGCCTGAACGGACCTAAGACGGCGATTCTGCAAAATCCGGATCAGGGTCGCGGTTACGCCCTTTATCTTGATGGGGCCGAATATTGGGTTCTCGACGGATTTACAGTCAGCAATTCCAAAAAAGGCATTATGCTCGATAATGCAAGCAACAATGTCTTGCAAAACCTGGAAGTGCATCACATTGGAGCGGAGGGAATCCACTTCCGATCATTCAGTACACATAACATCCTTCACGGCAGCTTTATACATGACACCGGCACGGCTGAGCCAGGATTTGGCGAAGGCGTATATATCGGCTCCGCACATTCAAATTGGGGCAAGTACAGTGCTGGCCAACCGGACAAGAGCGATTTCAATTCGGTTATTTCCAACAGAATTGGGCCAAATGTCAGGGCAGAAGGAATCGATATCAAGGAAGGTTCCAGCGGCGGCACTATCAAGAATAATCATCTTGATGGTTCAGGCATAAGCGGACAAAATTATGCAGATAGCGTGATCGACGTTAAAGGCAATGGCTATCAAATCATAGAAAATAAAGTCGTCTACAAATCAACTGAGGGCAGTGCATTCTTGTCAGACGGATTTCAAGTACATCAAGTGATACCGATTGGGGCAATAACAACACGTTTATTTCAAATACGTTTGATTTAAATACCAACGGTTATGGCATCAATGTCCAAAAGCGGACCAGTGACAACAAGGTTTGCAAAAGTAATTCGGTGATTAACACGTCTGGCGGCGTAACAAACATATCTGTCACGACGGATTGCTAAAGGGCTGCTAAATAAACACTCTCTAGGCCCCAACGGCGTGCTTGCCGCCGCCCAGGTAAGCAGCCCTGACCTCCTCATTGTTGAGCAGTTGAGCCGGCTTGCCTTCCACGATCAGCTTGCCGGTTTCGAGCACATAGCCGCGGTCCGCGACCGACAGGGCCATATGCGCATTCTGCTCGACCAGCAGGATGGTCATGCCTCTTGCACGGATGTCCCGGATCACGGCGAACAATTGTTGCACGATGATGGGCGCCAGGCCGAGCGAAGGCTCGTCCAGCATGAGCAGCCTGGGTTGCGCCATCAGCCCGCGCGCAACGGCCAGCATCTGCTGCTGGCCGCCGGAAAGACTCCACCCGAGCGCCTTCGACAGCCGCTTCAGGTCGGGGAATATGGTGAACATGTCTTCAACGCCCGCCTGCATTTCAGCCTTCGGCAGCCGCCCCCGGTTCGACGCGCCGAGCATGATGTTTTCAGTAACGGTCAGTCCCGGAAAAATACGGCGCCCTTCCGGCACATGAGAGATTCCCAGCCGCACGATGGACTCGGGCGGCATGCGCTGGATCGGTTTGCCGTCAAAAATGATTTCACCGCCGGCCGCCGGCACAAGACCGGAGATCGAGCGCAGCGTGGTGCTTTTGCCGGCGCCGTTAGCACCCAGCAGCGTGACCACCTCGCCTTGTTCAACATTCAACGAGATGCCCTTGAGCGCCTGTACATTGCCGTAAAAGCTGGTGACGTCACGCAGTTCAAGCAGCGGCATGTGCGCTCTCCCCCAGGTAAGCGGTGATCACGTCCGGATGGCGCAGCACATCGTCGGGCGCGCCTTCCGCGATTTTCCGGCCGAAGTTGAGCACCGAAATCCTGTCCGATATCCGCTCGATCAGCCCCATGTCATGTTCGATCAGAAAGATGGTGAGGCCATGTCCGCGCAGCCGCTTGAGCAACACGACCAGTTCCTGCTTTTCGGTCTGGTTGAGCCCGGCAGCCGGTTCGTCCAGCAACAGCAGTTTCGGATGACCCGCCAGTGCGCGGGCAATTTCCACCATGCGTTGATGCCCGTACGGCAGGTTCTTCACGATGACGTTCGCCCGGTCCGCCATGCCGACGAATCCCAATGCCGACAACGCGCGTTCGCGCAGCGCTGCATTGCTTCGATCGATCGGATTGTTCTTGCGCTGCGCTCCGACCATGACGTTTTCCAGCGCCGACAGCGCCGGAAACAGCCGGATATTCTGGAAGGTGCGGCCGACGCCATGCGATGCGCGCACGTGCGGCGCCGTGTGCGTCAGATCCTTGCCGTCCACCAGGATATTGCCGGCGGTCGGCATGTAAATGCCATTGAGCACATTCAGGATCGTTGTCTTGCCGGAGCCGTTCGGGCCGATCAATGCATGCACGGTGCCGCGCGCGACCGCGATATCGACGCCATCGACTGCCCTGACGCCGCCGAAATGCTTGTGCACGTTCTTCAACTCCAGGATCGGCGAAGAATCGCTGATCGGCACATCGAGGTTCAATGGCACGATCGGGTCGGTAACCGTCTCGTCCGGCTTTCTGATTTTTCGCCACGCCGCTTTCGCAATTCCCCAGATGCCTTCCGGCATGAATACCATGATCAGAATAACCGCCAATCCATAGGCAGCGAGATAGACTTCTTTCAGGAAGCGCAGCCATTCCGGCAGCAGTATCAGCAGCATCGTCCCCAACGCGGAACCGAACGGCGACTGCGCGCCGCCCAGCAGCGTCATGGTCAGGAATTCGACCGATACCTTGAAATTGAAATTGTCCGGGCTGACATAGGCGAACCCGGCCGCGTAGAGCGCACCGCCGATGCCGGCCAGGACGGCGCACAAGGTGAATGCGGTAACCTTGACGGCGAGCGTAGGCACGCCGGCGACCTCCGCCGCCATTTCATTTTCGCGAACGGCGCGCATTGCCCGGCCGAGCCGGGTCCTTGGCAGCCACCAGACGAGAAACAGCATCAGGTACAGCACCGCCGCGCAAAAAAGCAGGTACGCCTTGTCATCCGCTAACTGATAGCCAAACAGGGAAGGCCGCGTGATGCCGCCGATGCCGTCCGGGCCATGCGTCACATCGGCCCAGTTCACCATCACCAGATCGAATATTTGCTGGAAGCTGATGGTAATCATGGCCAGATAATGACCGCCTAGCCGCAGTGTGGTCAGTCCGAGCACAAAGCCGGCAACGCCTGCGACACTTGCTCCCAGCAGCAGCGCAACCCAGAAGTTCAAGCCGTGCACCGCGGTGCCGAGCGCCACCGCATAGGCACCGAATCCAAAGAACGCTCCCTGCGCAAGATTGATCTGACCCGTATAACCGAGCACCACCGTCATGCCAAGCACCGCAACACCGTAGGTTGCCGCCTGCATGAAAATATTCAGGACGTAGGGATTGACGGTAGCGAAGTAGGGGATGAAGGGCAGTGCCGCCGCAATGACAAGCAACGGAATGAATCCGGCCCGGATGCGTGAGCGGGAACGGACGGTTTTCCCGTCCATGACGGCAGACGGGATGCTCATGCCTTCTCCGAAATCTTTTCGCCAAAGATGCCTTGCGGGCGGAATAACAGGAACACGAACAGCAACAGGAAACCGAAGGCATCCTTGTATGGCACGGAAATATATGCCGCCGCGAAGTTTTCCACGACGCCGAGCAGCAAGCCGCCGACAATCGCGCCGGTCACATCGCCGAAGCCGCCGATGACCGTCGCCGAAAACGCCTTGAGCGCAATGATGGATCCCATCCCGATCGATACGAACAGAATCGGTCCGACCAGCACGCCGGCCAGGCCGCCGAGCGTCGCGCTATACATAAAGGTGATCGCAATCATCCATGCCACCGGTATCCCGAGCAGGCGGGCCATATCCTTGTCTTGCGAAGTGGCCTGCAGCTTTTTGCCGAGCAGCGTGTGTTCGAAAAAGAAATACTGGAAGGCGACGGCAATCACGGTCACCACCATGATGACCAGGTACTGGGTGTCGAGAAATACGCCGCCTATCGATATGCCTTCCGAGTTGAATACTTTTTGAAGGGGCTTGGGCTGCGGGCCAAAAAAGGCCAGCACCGTGTTCTGCAGAAAAATCGACGCGCCGAGCGTGCTGATGATCACCGGCAGGAACGAGCGATTGCGCAGCGGATAGTAGACGCCGTAATTGAAAATCACGCCGAACGCCGCCATCACGGCCAGCGTCAGGATCAGGCCCAGCCAGTACGGCAGATGCAGCGCCGTCAGCATGGTCATCATGCTGAATGCGCCGAGCATCGCGAAATCGCCTTGCGCAAAATTCACGACATTGGTGGCGCGTATGATCAGCACAAAGCCTAGCGCCACGAGCGAATACACCGCTCCGATCGCAAGTCCTGCGAACAGGATCTGCAGATTTAATGCCAGTAAGTCCATCCCGCGTCTCCTCGGTTGACTTTTAGATGCTCTTATAATGTTTCGCCGGTTTTGCACAGGCAAAACCGGCGGGTTCTCCGGTTATTGCTGGGGCGTGAAATCGAGGTGCTTCACGAACACAAGTTTTCCTTTCTCGTTCTTGACGATGTTGTAGCCGTGGAGTCCGTCGCCGTTCTTGTCGAACGTGTAGGTGCCTTCGACGCCTTTATATCCCTTGATGTTGTGGATGGCTTTCTTGATGTCGTCCGGCTTGGTGCTGTTGGCATTCTTGATGCCCATTGCGAGGAGTTGCACCGCGTCGTATGCCCATGCGGAATACAGGTCCGGCTCCAGCTTGTATTTTTCCTTGTACTTTTTGGCGTAAGCCTGGGCTTCCGGGCTGGAATCGACCGCGAAATCGGCGATCGAATAAGTGCCGTGCAGCGCGTCGCCGGCCAGTTTCATTGCCGTGTCGGTCGAGACCGACGGCGAGCCGACCCACGCAATGTTGACGCCCAGCTGGCGCAACTGCTTGGCAAAGATGCCCACATCGGTCGAGTTGGTGATATACGTTGACACGACATCGGCGCCGGACTGTTTGATTGCCAGCACGATCGGCGTGAAGTCCTGCGAGTTGCTGGTAAATCCCTGCACCGTTACCGGAGTCACGCCCAATTCCTTGAGCGCCGCGGTCAGGTTGTTCTTGCCGCCGTTGCCGAACGCATCGGTGGCATGCACGATCGCCCATTTTTTCAGTTTCAACGTATTGACGCCATAGTCGGCAATGACCTTGGCGGAATAGCCGTCGTTGGGACGCGCACGGAAAATCCACGGATTGTTTGAATGGGTCAGCCCATAGTCGGTGCCGCCGATTACCATCGGCAGACCGGTCTTCAATACGGTCGGGGAGACGGCCTGAATCTGCGTGCTGCGGACCGACCCGATCAACGCGGTCATGTCGCCGCCGCTGGTGAGCTTGGATACCGCCAGCACGGACCCCGGGTTGCTACTCTGGTTATCCTCGATGCGCAGCTCAAGCTGGCGGCCCATGACGCCGCCCGTCTTGTTGATTTCTTCAAGCGCCATCTTGGCGCCGTTGATCTGGTAGACGCCTGCTTCGGCATTTGCCCCGGTGCTCTCCGCCATCAATCCGATCTTGATCGGATCCGCGGCCTGGACATGCAGTGAAACTGCTGCAACGGCAGCAGCGGCGAACATTGAACCAAGTCTTTGTTTCATCATTGTCTCCATGGTTTTTTAGAATGAATCAACCTGATACGGATGTTTCAAGAGGCGCTTACTCATCCTCGCTTACTGATCCTCGCTTACTCATCCTCCTTCGCTACGTTACGCTTGTGCGCAATGAGATTGACAGGCCGCCGGTCGTGTCGGTCTTGGCGGGCAGGCAGTTCCTGCTCCAGCTTATTGGGTTGGGCATAGCTTGGGCACATGGCGCTGCCCGCCGTGCGATATCTAGATAAAGCAGCCGGCAGCGACAGCAATGATCCCGGATGCCGCCAGGCGCGTGCAAAGACGGTTGCCAATGAGAAATTAATGAGCCCGCCGCCCCGCTACTCTCGCCACCAATAACCGCGCTTTGCTCCATGGCGGCTGTCTCCTTTTTCAGATTTCGCCCTGCCGGTCTGGCGTATTGTTGGTTTTGTGCCGCCATAACAAGCCTGCCTGTTGCTCTGCCTTGCGCCTGTCGTATCAGGCGCCTCGATCCGTCAGTGCATGTGCATGCGAAATTTGGCTATGTGCAGAAAATACATCTTAAAACCATGGATCGCAAGCACTACTGATCTTGCTTAAGAAAATTTTGCGCGAGCATGAACGGCATCAAAGACCGCCCGCAACGATGACCATAAAAAAATTGAAGTCGACCGGAATAATCGCCTTTCAATTTCCGTATACGCCTGTATAGCCCTTGACAGCGAGTTGAGCTGATCCGGGCATATGGAAGCCGCCCATGAAAACGGGACAACCATTCTGTTCTGCGCTGGCTCCAAGCTGTTTGTTGTTGAACGTGGCATTCGCAGAAGATCTCATCGGTGTTGCTTCCGATTCACGTTGACCTTAAAAGATTGAGCGGTTCAGCGGAGTCTCATATGCAAAACGAAGGCGCGCAACTTATCGCCTGCATTCCCCGGCTTCGCCGCTATGCGCGGGCATTGCTCGGCGCCAAGCCGGAAGCTGAGGATCTGGTCCAGGATACGGTGGAGCGCGGGTGGAGCAGGTTGTCTTCATGGCGTTCCGGCAACGACATGCGCGCATGGCTGTTCAGCATCATGCACAACATCCATATCGACCAGGTCCGCAATCCTTCGATCCAGACGGTGGAACTGGCCGATAACCTGTCCGTGTCCGGTCCCGACAGTACGCAGGCAGGCGGCCTGGAAATACGCGATATGGAATTCGCGCTTGGCCTGCTGCCTGTTGAACAGCGGGAGATATTGCTGCTGGTGGTACTGGAGGAAATGACTTACCAGGAAGTCGCCTCGACGCTGCACATTCCGGTTGGCACGGTCATGTCGCGGCTGTCGCGCGCGCGTGAAAGGATGCGTGTCCTGCTGAAAGGATGTCCGGCGACATCGCCGCTGAAGGTGGTGAAATGAAGGTGGTGAAGTGAGCCAGTTGCCCATCAGCGAAGCCGAGCTGCACGCGTACGTCGACGGAATTCTTCCGGAATCGCGCCGTCTTGAGATCGAAGCATTCCTGGCCGAGCGACCGGACGAAGCCAGGAGAATCGCCGAATACAAACAACAGAATGCCAGGCTGCGCGCGCTTTTCAACCAGATCCTGGACGAGCCGATACCGCCGCGCCTGGCGCGCATCAAGTCCCGCATCGATCCTGTCTTGCGCCGGCATTTGCAGCGCTATGCTGCGGTCTGCGCCATTGCATTGTGCAGCGCAACGGCAGGCTGGCTATTGCATGATCAAACGCAACCGTCCGCGAGCACTATCCCGGAGCCGGGCGGTGCCTCCGTTGCGGCTAACACCGGCCTCGCGCTGGCGCAGCGAGCGGCGATCGCTCATCGCGTCTACAGCCCGGAAGTGCGCCATCCCGTCGAGCTCGGCGCGGATCAGGAAGAGCACCTGGTGGCCTGGTTGTCCAAAAGACTCGGCATGCCGATCCGGGTGCCGAAACTGGGCAAGCTGGGTTTCGAGCTGATTGGCGGCCGGCTCTTGCCTGGCGCGAACGGACCTGCGGCACAGTTCATGTACCAGGATGCCGCCGGCCACAGACTGACCCTGTATATGTCGACCGAGCTCGCAACAAGCAGGGATACCAGTTTCCTTTTTTCACAGCAAGGCCAAGTCAATGTGCTGTACTGGATTGACGGCAAATTCGGCTGCGCCCTGTCGGGGCGCATCGACAGGGCCGAACTGGGGCGCATTGCCGATGCCGTTTATGAACAGCTTGAGAAAGCATCATGAGCAAGCTGCCTGCCGCGCCAACCGGCAAAGTCCGCGCCATGGCAAGGCAATTACCGGCACGGGGACAGGCAAGCCGTGCGGAAGTCATGAAGTCAACAAACTGAAACGCTGTCATGTTCGATGACCCGGGCGGCATGCCGCCCTGACAATTTACGAGGTGCTGCAATGAAATCCAATCCCATCAAAGCCAATCGCATCAAATCCTGTGTCATATGGTCGCTGTCAAGCGTCTCCTTCGTCCTGCTCGCGTCCTGCGGGGGCGGCGGGGGAGGCGACGGCAATACAACAACACTAGCCGCCTCCACGGCCACGGCGGCGTCAACCGCTCCAGGCTTTACCGCTTCGTTGTCGGGTGCGCAGGAAACACCGCCGAATTCAAGCGCCGCCACGGGTATGGGTACCGTCACCATCGACCCGGCCACCAAGGCATTCACGGCCAACGTCTTCACTACCGGCATTGCCGGCACGGCCGCCCATATACATGATGGCGCGCCCGGCGTGGCCGGCCCGATCATCATCCCGCTGGCCGAGACTGCGCCG
>DASYKE010000061.1:0-9136 GCA_035995725.1 Burkholderiaceae bacterium
CGTCAAGGGAGCGCGCTACGACAAGATGATCGAGGCATTCGGCGGCATCGGCTACAACGCCACCACGCCGGCGGAACTGACGAAGGCATTGACCGAGGCGATCGCGTCGGGCAAGCCGGCCCTCATCAATGCCGTCATCGATGAAGCAGCGGGTACCGAGAGCGGCCGCCTGACAAGCCTGAACCCGCAAAGCAAAGCGAGCAAGAAGTAGGATGAGGTACCATAGCGCAGACAATGTACAAGTAAGGGATAAATAGACGTCATTGGCGCTTGCGAATGACGTCAAGATGAACTCAATGGAAAGACACAGCTATGAGTAAAGCATTAGACGGCGTTCGCATTCTTGATTTTACCCACGTGCAGTCGGGTCCGACCTGCACGCAACTGCTGGCCTGGTTCGGCGCCGACGTGATCAAGGTCGAGCGTGCCGGCGAAGGCGATGCCACGCGCGGACAATTGCGCGACATCCCCGACGTGGACAGCCTGTATTTCACGATGTTGAACCACAACAAGCGCTCCATCACGTTAGACACCAAGAACCCGAAAGGCAAGCAGGCACTTGAGACGCTGATCAAGAAATGCGATGTGCTGGTCGAGAATTTTGCCCCTGGCGCATTGGACCGCATGGGTTTCACCTGGGAACGCATCCACGAATTGAATCCGCGCATGATCGTCGCCTCCGTCAAGGGCTTCGGCCCCGGCCCGTACGAAGACTGCAAGGTCTATGAAAACGTCGCGCAATGCGCCGGCGGCGCGGCCTCGACCACCGGATTCGACGATGGCCCGCCTCTGGTCACGGGCGCGCAGATCGGCGATTCCGGCACCGGCTTGCATCTGGCGCTGGGCATTGTGGCTGCGCTCTACCAGCGCAACAGCACCGGACGCGGGCAGAAGGTACTGGCCGCGATGCAGGACGCGGTCTTGAACCTGTGCCGCGTCAAATTGCGCGACCAGCAGCGGCTGGACCGCACCGGCGTGATGAAGGAATATCCGCAATATCCGGACAAGGAATTCGGCGACGCGGTGCCGCGCGCCGGCAATGCGTCGGGCGGCGGCCAGCCTGGCTGGATCCTCAAATGCAAGGGCTGGGAGAACGATCCCAACGCCTACATTTACTTCATCACGCAAGCGCCGGTCTGGGGCGCCATCTGCAAGGTGATCGGCCGTGAAGAATGGATCACCGACCCCGATTACGCCACGCCCCAGGCACGCCTGCCGAGGCTCATGTCGATCTTCGGCATGATCGAGGAATGGACCAAGACCAAGACCAAGTTCGAGGCGATGGATATCTTGAACAAATACGACATTCCATGCGGCCCGATCCTGTCGATGAAGGAAATCGCCGAGGAACCGTCGCTGCGCGCGACAGGCACCGTGGTTGAAGTCGACCACCCCAAGCGCGGCAAATATCTGACTGTAGGCAACCCGATCAAGCTGTCGGACAGCCCGACCGAAGTGACGCGTTCGCCGCTGTTGGGCGAGCATACCGAGGAGGTGCTGGCCGAGCTCGGCTACAGCCAGGATGAGATCGCGGCGATGCGCGCCGAACGCGTGATCTGACCCGATGATGCATTGACCATTCCCGGCATTGGCCGTTCCACTGCAGGACACCCTTTTGAGACTGAGGCAGACATGAACAAAGACAAGACGAAGGTCAGAAAAATTCTCGACGCGGTCAAGGCCGCCGGCCGCGACTCGCTTACCGCCCCCGAGGGCAAACTGGTGTGCGATGCCTACGGCATTGCGGTGCCGCAGGAAGGCGTGGCCGCCACGGCGGCCGAGGCGCAAAAGCTGGCTTCCTCGATGGGCTTTCCGGTGGTCATGAAAATCGTATCGCCCGACATCCTGCACAAGACTGAAGCCGGTGGCGTGCTGGTAGGCGTCAAAAGCGCCGAAGAAGCGGCCAAGGGATTCGACACCATCATCGCCAATGCCAAGAAATACAAGGCCAATGCCAACATCCTTGGCGTGCAAGTGCAGCAAATGCTCAAAGGCGGCCAGGAAGTCATCATCGGCGCGGTCACCGACGACAGCTTCGGCAAGCTGGTCGCCTTCGGCCTGGGCGGCGTCCTGGTCGAAGTGCTCAAGGACATCACCTTCCGCCTGGCTCCGGCCACCAAGGAAGATGCGTTCTCGATGCTCGACGGCATCCAGGCTGCCGAGATGCTCAAAGGCGTGCGCGGCAGCGACCCGGTCGACCGCGAAGCGCTGGCCGACCTGATCGTGCGGGTGTCCGAACTGGTTTCCGATTTCCCGGAAATCGCCGAACTGGACTTGAACCCGGTATTTGCCACCAAGGACAGCGCCATTGCGGCCGACGTGCGCATCGTGGTCGATTTCACCGCCAAGACGCCGCGTCATCGTCCCGCTGAAAAAGACGTGCTGACGGCGATGAACCGCATCATGCAGCCCAAGTCGGTAGCCGTCATCGGTGCGTCAGCCGAAGACGGCAAGATCGGCAACTCGGTGATGAAGAACCTGATCAACGGCGGCTACAAGGGCAACATCTATCCGATCCATCCGAAAGCCAGCGAGATCATGGGCTACAAGGCCTACAAGAGCGTCAAAGACGTGCCGGGCGACATCGACACGGCCGTGTTTGCCATTCCGGCCAAACTCGTCGCCGGTGCGCTCACCGAATGTGGCGAGAAAAAGATTGCCGGCGCGGTGTTGATTCCGTCCGGGTTCGCCGAAAGCGGCGAGCCCGAAATGCAGGAAGAACTGGTGGCCATCGGCCGCAAGTACAACATCCGGTTGATGGGCCCGAACATTTACGGTTTTTACTATACCCCGGCCGACTTGTGCGCGACCTTCTGCACCGCCTACGACGTCAAGGGTTCGGCCGCGCTGTCGTCGCAGTCCGGCGGCATCGGCATGGCCATCATCGGTTTCAGCCGTTCGGCCAAGATGGGCGTGTCGGCGATCGTGGGGCTGGGCAACAAGTCCGACATCGACGAAGACGATTTGCTGATCTTCTTCGAACAGGATCCCAACACCAAGGTCATCGCGCAGCATTGCGAGGATTTGAAGGATGGCCGTGCGTTTGCCGAAGTGGCGCGCCGCGTGTCCAAGAAAAAGCCGGTGATCGTCTTGAAGGCCGGGCGTACCTCGGCTGGCGCCAAGGCGGCCAGTTCGCACACCGGGGCGCTGGCGGGCAACGACAAGATTTACGAAGACGTGTTCAAGCAAGTGGGCGTGATCCGTGCGCGGTCCTTGCGCGACTTGCTCGACTTTGCGCGCGGCGTGCCGGTGCTGCCGACGCCCAAGGGCGAGAATGTGGTGATCATCACCGGTGCCGGCGGGTCGGGCGTACTGCTGTCGGATGCATGCGTGGACAACAATTTGACCCTGATGCCGATGCCGGAGGACCTGGACAAGGCGTTCCGCAAGTTCATTCCGCCGTTTGGCGCGGCCGGCAACCCGGTCGACATTACCGGAGGCGAGCCGCCGCAGACCTACAAGAACACGGTACTGCTGGGGTTGCAGGATGACCGGATTCATGCGTTGATCCTGGGTTACTGGCACACCATCATTACGCCGCCGATGGTGTTTGCCAAGATCATTGTCGAAGCGCGCGACGAAATGCGTGCCAAGGGAATTGAAAAGCCGATCGTGGCCAGCCTGGCGGGGGATGTGCAGGTGGAAGAGGCGGCGCAGTATCTGTACGAGCACGGCATTCCGGCGTATGCGTATTCGACCGAGATTCCAGTGGCGGTGTTGGGTGCGAAGTACCAGTGGGCACGCGGCGCCGGTTTGATCAAGTAACTCCAGCGGCCTGGAACGCGGTGCGGCAGGCGTAATGGCGCCCCGCCGCGTTCCCGGAATGCTTTTTGCAGAGCACGTCTGGTAACGGGCAAGGGTTGAGCCAGTCCAGGATTTGCCATTGTTAATGGGACGGAACTGAATTAACGGAATTTAATGATTCGCCAATTCTTCTTTAACGACAGACCTGCAAATATTACCGAGTGCGATTCTTCACTGACTGGCCGGATGCACCATCTGTTTTTTTTAATTGGAGCCAGTCCAAGAAACATTATCGTTGTTACACCAAGTTATTTTTAGCTCTGTATCGATACCGCACAGCTTTTGATCGCTCGCTGCGGTGCCTTTGCCTGTCATAAAAATACGAGGCGCGACGACAAGCATCCATGTAGCGACATGCTAATTAAGAACCACAATGAACCACACTAACATGCTGGAACCACAATGAACCACACTATCATCCCTATTGCCGTCCAGGGCGCGTCCAAAGAGCGTAAGCGCCAAGGACCGAAAGGACGCCGCGTTGATCCGACAGCACTGGCCGAGGTGCAAACGCTGCTCGGCGCCGCATCACGGCAGGCCGATTTACTGATTGAGCATCTTCACAAGATCCAAGATCGCTATGGCCACCTGTCCGCTGCGCATCTCGCGGCTTTGGCGCAAGAGATGAGCTTGCCGCAGACCCAGGTGTATGAAGTTGCAACGTTTTATCATCATTTTGATATTGTCAAGGAAGGCGAGACTGCTCCCGAAGCTTTGACGGTGCGAGTATGCGACGGCTTGTCGTGCGAAATGGCCGGCGCGCGCGACTTGTTGTCAAAACTTCCGAAAATACTAGGCAAAAATGTTCGCGTAATTGCCGCGCCGTGCGTTGGTCGCTGCGAGCAGGCGCCTGTCGCAGTGGTAGGGCAAAATCCGGTGCCGCAGGCAAGTTGCGACGCGATCGCCGCAAAGGTCACGGCCAAGGAGACGCAACATGTCCCAGACGGTTTTATCGATTACGCCGGCTATCAGGCGGAAGGCGGCTATGCGCTGCTGAAGAACTGCATATCAGGCAAGAGGGATATCGAAACAGTCATTAAAACGATGGAAGAATCGGGCTTGCGCGGACTGGGCGGCGCCGGCTTTCCGGCCGGACGCAAGTGGCGCATCGTTCGCGCAGAAGCCGGGCCGCGCCTGATGGCAGTCAATATCGACGAAGGCGAGCCTGGCACGTTCAAGGACCGTGTCTATCTCGAACGCGATCCGCATCGCTTTCTGGAAGGCATGCTGATTGCGGCCTGGGCAGTGGGAATCGAAACGATTTATATCTATCTTCGTGACGAATACCACGGCTGCCGGGCGATGCTGGAAGCGGAGCTGAAGAAACTGAAGGCCAAGCCGCCGATGTCGGGCATGCCGGACATCATTTTGCGGCGCGGTGCAGGCGCCTACATCTGTGGTGAAGAATCCGCAATGATCGAATCGATCGAAGGCAAGCGCGGCATGCCGCGCTTGCGCCCTCCTTATGTCGCGCAGGTCGGGTTGTTCGGCCGGCCGACGCTGGAACACAATTTTGAAACACTGTTCTGGGTGCGCGACATCCTGGAAAAAGGCGGTGCCTGGTTCGCTTCGCACGGCAGAAACGGCCGCAAGGGATTGCGTTCATTTTCCGTTTCCGGACGAGTGAAAAATCCCGGCGTCAAGTTAGCTCCCGCAGGGATCACGATCCAGGAACTGATCGACGAATATTGCGGCGGCATGCAGGATGGCCACACGTTTTATGCCTATCTTCCAGGCGGCGCATCCGGTGGAATCCTGCCGGCGACGATGAATGCGATCCCGCTGGATTTCGATACGCTGCAACCATACGGTTGCTTCATCGGTTCTGCCGCGGTTATGGTGCTTTCCGACAAGGATACGGCTGTCGGCGCTGCGCGGAATTTGATGCAATTCTTCAAGCACGAATCGTGCGGACAATGCACACCTTGCCGGGTCGGAACTGCCAAGGCGGCGAGCTTGATGGAGCAGCCGAAGTGGGACCTTGCATTGCTGGCAGATCTGTCGCTGGTTATGCGCGATGCGTCGATTTGCGGCCTGGGTCAGGCGGCTCCGAACCCGATCGACTGCGTAGTCAAATATTTTCCGCATGAACTGGTCTAACCGAACTGGTCTAACATATAGCCTGGAAAGGCAGAGAAATTATCATGAACGCGATTACCAGAAACGAATTAGCGCAGCTCGATGCACCGGTCGTTACCTTCAAGTTGAACGGTCGGGAGGTGAGCGGCACGACGACCGAAACGTTGCTTCAGATCGCGAAGCGCGAGGATATCGAGATACCGCACTTGTGCTACAAGGACGGCATGGATGCGGTCGGCAATTGCCGCTCCTGCATGGTCGAGATCAACGGCGAGCGGGTGCTGGCGCCATCATGCTGCCGCACTCCCACGGCCGGCATGAATGTCACCACCAACAGTGAGCGCGCGGTAGCATCGCAAAAGATGGTTCTGGAGCTGTTGCTCTCCGACATGCCGGAAACCGATTACACCCTTAACAATGAAGTTGATCAATGGGCGAAAAAGCTGTCGATCGGCAAGCCCCGTTTCGCACCGCGCGAACAGGTCAGACAAGATGCTTCGCATCCGGCCATCATGGTCAATCTCGATGCATGCATCCAGTGCACCCGATGCTTGCGTGCTTGTCGCGACGAACAGGTCAACGACGTGATCGGCCTTGCTTTCCGCGGTGATCATGCAAAAATCGTGTTCGACATGGATGATCCGATGGGTGCGTCCACCTGCGTGGCTTGCGGCGAATGCGTGCAAGCCTGTCCGACCGGCGCACTGATGCCGGCGCGCGATGTTGCGATGAATGTGCCGGACAAGAAAGTCGATTCCGTTTGCCCATATTGCGGCGTTGGATGCCAGCTGACATACAACGTCAAGGACAACAAGATTCTGTATGTCGAAGGACGCGACGGTCCGGCCAACCATCAGCGGCTGTGCGTGAAAGGCCGTTACGGCTTCGACTATGCGCATCATCCGCACCGCCTCACCAAACCGCTGATACGGCGTGCCGATGCGCCCAAGCGCGGCGACTTCTCGATGGACCCGGACAGTGTAATGGATGTGTTCCGCGAAGCGACCTGGGAAGAAGCGCTTGCGTTTGCCGGTGGAAAGCTCAAGCAGATTCGTGACCGGCACGGGAAAAAATCGCTGGCCGGTTTCGGTTCGGCCAAAGGCAGCAACGAAGAAGCATACCTGTTCCAGAAGCTGGTGCGAACCGGATTCGGCAGCAATAATGTGGACCATTGCACGCGCCTGTGCCATGCATCGTCGGTCGTTGCGCTGCTGGAAGGTATCGGTTCCGGCGCGGTATCGAATCCGGTGATGGACGTGACCAAGGCGGAAGTGGTCATCATCATCGGCGCCAACCCCACCGTAAATCATCCGGTGGCCGCAACCTGGATCAAGAACGCCGCGAAGAACGGTACCAAGCTGATTGTCATCGACCCGCGCCGTTCCGATCTGGCGCGTACCGCCCATCGCTATCTGCAATTCAAGCCGGACACCGACGTTGCACTGCTCAATGCGATGATGCACGTCATTGTCAGCGAAGGATTGGTCAACCAGGAATTCATCGCCAGCCGCACCATCGGTTACGAAGAATTGAAAAAAAATGTCGAGGGATACAGCCCCGAGAAGATGGCGCCGATTTGCGGCATTGATGCCGACACCATCAAATATGTGGCGCGACTCTATGCCAGTTCCAAGGCATCGATGATCTTGTGGGGGATGGGCATATCGCAGCATATCCATGGGACCGACAACGCACGTTGCCTGATCGCGCTTTCGCTGATGACCGGGCAGATTGGCCGTCCGGGCACCGGATTGCATCCGCTGCGCGGACAGAACAACGTGCAGGGCGCGTCCGATGCGGGCTTGATCCCGATGATGTATCCGGATTATCAGCATGTGAGCGATCCGCAGGTGCGATCCCGGTTCGAACAGGCTTGGGGTCTGTCGGCGGGCACGCTCGACGTCAAGCCCGGCTTGACCGTGGTAGAGGTAATGCATGCCATCAAAAAAGGAGAAATCCGCGGCATGTACGTGATGGGAGAGAATCCGGCAATGTCGGACCCCGATGCCAATCACGCACGCGAGGCGCTGGCGGCGCTGGATCATCTGGTGGTGCAGGATATCTTCCTGACCGAAACCGCGTACCTGGCAGACGTCATCCTGCCAGCCAGCGCTTTCCCTGAAAAAACCGGCACGTTTACCAATACCGACCGGCTGGTGCAAATGGGACGCCAGGCCATCGATCCGCCAGGTGACGCCAAGCAGGATTTGTGGATCATCCAGCAAATTGCCGAGCGTCTCGGGCTTGAGTGGCACTACACGCACGTATCGGAAGTGTTCGACGAGATGCGCCATACGATGCCGAGCATCGGCGGCATCACGTGGGACCGATTGGAACGCGAGCATTCAGTGACTTATCCGTGCCGCAATGAAGGCGACCCGGGCGAACCGGTTGTCTTTGTCGATGACTTTCCGAGAGAGGCCGGCCGTGCGCGCTTTGTGCCTGCCGACATCATCCCGGCCGATGAACGCCCGGATACCGAATATCCGATGGTGCTGATCACGGGGCGTCAGCTTGAACACTGGCACACCGGCAGCATGACGCGTCGGGCCACGGTGCTGGATGCGATCGAGCCTGATCCGGTCGCGCTGGTACATCCGCTTGACCTCAATGCAATGGGTGGCAAACCGGGTGATATTGTCACAATCGAATCGCGGCGCGGCAAGGTAACGCTGTATGCGCGCGCCGATGACAGCTCACCGCGGGGAGCGATTTTCGTGCCGTTCTGTTATTACGAAGCGGCAATCAACAAGTTGACGAACTCGGCACTGGATCCATTCGCGAAAATTCCGGAATTCAAATATTGCGCAGTTCGTGCTTCGCTGGGTGGCGCAGCTCCAGTGCAAGGCAGTTATGGCGGCGGTCAAGCGCTGAAAGAAGCGACAATGTGATGAATTTTTCACAAGGTGGCGTAACGGGCTGCGCGGCATTTTGCGCAACCTGTTGCACAAAGCCTTGGCAAGAGCGGCACTTTGGGCCGGGCCTCATGGGAGGCGAGTAATGCGACCGGGTTGCAGGATAATAATGCTGGCCGATGCGGCTCTCGCCTGACATGAAAGTCCGTCCTGCTTTATCCAACGCCAGCGTCGACCTGACCCACGACGTCGATGTCCTTGACGAGCGCGGCCGCTCCTCCATCATTGCAATCCCGGCCGAACGGCCGCTCACGGTCTATGTCGACAAGCGCGAGCTGGTGACCCTGATGACCCTGGGCGGCGCGCCCGAAGCCCTGACGCTGGGCTACCTGCGCAAT
>DASYKE010000062.1:0-11513 GCA_035995725.1 Burkholderiaceae bacterium
GATTTGCCGCTGTATATCGGCAAGGCGAACAACCTGCGGCGCAGGGTGTTGTCGCACTTCAGCGGCGATCATCTGTCGTCCAAGGAGCTGCGGATCAGCCAGCAGATAGAGCGCATCGAATGGGTGGAAACCGCTGGCGAAATCGGTGCGCTGCTGCAGGAAGCGGCGCTGATCAAAAAGTTGATGCCGGCCCACAACCACCAGTTGCGCATCAACGAAGAAGTCTGTTCGTGGCGCTTGTTAATCAAAAACGGAAAACTGCAACCGGTCCTGGCCACCACCGACGACCTGTTCTTCGGCCATGACCCGCAGCTTTACGGTCTTTTCATCAGCAAGCGCAAGGCAACCGACGCGCTGACGGCAATTGCGGATGCGCATTCGTTATGCCATGCATTGCTCGGGCTAGAGAAGGTGCGCGATGGCAAGGCCTGCTTTGCGAGCCAGGTCAGGAAATGCATGGGCGTTTGCGCGGGCAAGGAAACAATCGAATCGCACAATCAACGGGTCATCGCTGCGCTGCAAGGCCTGCGCTTGCAGCCATGGCCATACGACGGTGCTATCGGCATCCGCGAAAACGATGCAATGCATGTGATCGATTGCTGGGCATATCTCGGTACCGTGGTATCGGGGCAGGACGCTGCGGAACTGCTGGGAAAAGGCCGGCAGCGGTTTGATCGGGATGTATATCAGATCATGCAGAAATGGCTGCCCAGGCTGGATGAGCGGATCGTCAGGCTTTATGAAGGCTGAACGCGAGCAGCGATCCGGAAAAGAAAAAAGCGGCCTCTTTGCCTTTTGAATTTTGCGGTTCCCACTCAAGAAAAAGTCGGTAACTTGATAGCCAAGGCGGCGCAGTCGATAAATCAATGTGCGACTCACTGACGCTTCAATAAGTTAAATGCCGCCCACTCCGTTGCATATTGTGCGATGAGGACCACACGCCCTTGGTAAAGGGAAAATGCTTCCGGCGCATTATTATTAATGCGGATTCACGCTCAATTGACCCAGAACAAAGACAAGGGACTGAGCGAGCTTAAATATTGATAGCATGATGACAATGCCAATAATTCACAGGAGATAGATCATGTGGTCGCAAGTATATGACCCTTTCAATAATGCTGTCCTGTCGACCCTGGCTGCGGCGATTCCAGTCGTTGTACTGCTGGCGGCGCTGGGGTTTTTCAAGGTCAAGGCGCACAACGCGGCCCTGCTCGGACTGCTTTCCGCGCTGATTGTGGCAATCGTCGGGTTTTCGATGCCTGCCGTCACGGCGATCTCATCCGCGATAAACGGCGCTGCCTATGGCTTGTTGCCGATCGGATGGATCATTCTGAATGTGATCTATTTATATCAGCTGACGGAGCGAAAAGGATATTTCAAGGTCTTGCGAGAGAGCATTACCGGCATCACGACCGATCGCCGTTTGCAATTGCTGCTGGTCGCATTTTCGTTTGGTGCCTTCTTTGAAGGCGCGGGCGGCTTCGGTACGCCGGTGGCAGTGACAGGTGCGATGCTGATCGGACTGGGATTCGCGCCATTGGCTGCATCCGGCTTGTCATTGATTGCCAACACTGCGCCGGTTGCCTATGGCGCTTTAGGCACGCCCATTATCGCGCTGGCGGCTGTCACCGGGCTCGACGTGCTGCAATTGTCAGGTATGGTCGGCCGTCAGTTGCCGGTGTTTTCAATACTTGTGCCGTTCTGGCTGATCTGGGCATTCTGCGGTTTTCGCGGCATGGCCGCGATATGGCCGGCGGTGCTGGTCGCCGGCGCCGCTTTCGCGATTCCGCAGTATCTGATTTCCAACTACCATGGTCCGTGGCTGGTGGACGTCGGGGCAGCCATCTCGTCAATGATTTTCCTGACGCTGTTTCTGAAGGTGTGGAAACCGGCAGAGATCTGGACCTCGGCAGCAGGTAAATTCAAAGGCGGCAGCACCGAAGACATTGCATCGGTAGTGCACAATTATCCACGCAAGGAGGTGATGCGCGCCTGGATGCCTTGGCTGATCCTGTCGGTATTGGTGTTCATATGGGGCATCCCGGAATGGAAAAAACTGCTCGACGGCATTTCGGTATTCAAGTACGAGTGGCCCGGGTTGCACAGGATGGTGCAAAGAATGCCGCCGGTGGTAGGCAAACCAACTCCCGAGGCCGCCATCTATACGCTGAACTGGCTGTCCGCGACCGGCAGCGGCATTCTGCTTGCCGCGCTGATTTCAGGTCTGACCATGGGCTACAAGATACGCGAGATGTTCGCCGTGTATTGGGACACGCTGAAACTGCTGAAATATTCGCTGCTCACCATCGCCGCGATGCTGGCCATTGGCTACACAACGCGATACTCTGGCCTCGATTCGACCCTCGGGCTGGCGTTTGCGCATACCGGTATGTTTTACCCGTTCTTCGGAACTCTGCTCGGCTGGCTGGGTGTCGCGCTGACCGGTTCGGACACCGCCTCGAACGTGTTGTTTGGCGGCCTTCAGAAAACATCGGCGGAACAACTCGGCCTGAGCCCGGTTCTGATGGCAGCGGCCAATTCGTCCGGCGGCGTGATGGGAAAAATGATCGACGCACAATCGATCGTGGTTGCATCGACGGCAACCAAGTGGTACGGACACGAAGGCGATATCCTGCGTTTTGTGTTCTTCCACTCGATTGCACTGGCGTGTTTGGTCGGTATCCTGGTGACGCTGCAAGCGTATGTATATCCATTCACGTCGATGGTGAAATAGGTTTCATAAACGGCACTATTGATTCATCGACAGGATAACCATGGTAACGGTGAGGACGGAACGCCATCATCGATTACCGATGTGCAGTCAGGCTTTAGTGCCGAAGTTGAATGCATGCAACGACCGGGAAGTCGGAAGCCTTGTCCACGCGCTGGTGCACGTTGTAGAGTTGTTGAACGCGGCTTTTGCCGTAGAGGTGAAATAGTTGCGCGAGCCGGCGGAGAAGAATTTGTCGGCTTGCTGTCAGGCTTGTCATGGGAAAAAGCATCACAAATTGCGGAAAAAATCAGACAGAGTGTCGAGGAGCTCGAGATATTTCATGAATGCTCGTCGACCGCCAAAGTGTTTATTGTCAGCATCGGCGTGGCAGCCTTTGCCAAGGTGCTTGTCAACACTACAAAATCTGCTTAATTTCGCAGAGGGCGCGTTATACAAGGTAAAGCGGCGTGGCAGGAACCGCGTTACAGGAAGACCTGCCTCTGAAAGTGAACACACCGTAGCACCCATTCAAGGTAACTGAAAGTGCCGTTGTCCCATCGACATTAATGAGACGTCAGATAGGCGCGTTCGATTATTGAAACGGCTACCGGCAGTGCCTTGTGCGCTTTAAGGTCAGCCGGTTGGTTGACTTTCGGCACGTAGCCCCAACGTGACGACCGCATCATCCGGATATATTTGACTTCCAGGTCTCCGGCCCGCTCAAGCGTTTTCAGCGCTTCATTTTCGATTTCATGCACCAGCCGCCACGTCAGCACTTGGCCAGCGGTGCGGTGACGCTCCACAATCGAATTTACTGCCAGAGCAAGTCTTTCTTTTACTGCGTGTATTTTGTAGCCTTCATAGCCTTTCATTTGATTTTCTTCCTATAGCTGAATGCTGTATATATATACAGTATAAATGAAAGCAGGGTTAAATGTTGGAAACTCGAAAGCGGCCTGCGTGCATTACAGAAAATGCCCGAATTGATCAGACACGGCTTGCGAGGGATCAAAAGGTTTGAGTTATTCGGCAACTTGACTGAATGCCATGCAATTATTTTCTAACAAGAAACATTGCACGCTGGGTCTTTTGCCATGTATTGCCCAAGATCACCAAGATACTCGCCCGCCCGACAAGGGAAAACAAATGGCGACAACTGCTTCAGAGCGCCTATTAGCGACCATTTAATGATGAATAAGAGGATTTGGATTTTTGCTGTGCAAAACAAGACGATGCAGAGGGCTGACGCGATCAAGCGCCTGTCGTAGCACCTGCGTTTCCATAGCTACTGCTGTGGCGCTGCTGGCAAACGGCCCCGTCGATACCGAGTTAGCCATGAAGTACAGCGTTCGATCGCAGCCACAGGGTAATGCAGACGGATGCCGTTTGCTTTGGCGAAGTGTGGGCCAGTGCTTCCCATCTGTTGCTGCCAACATGCAAGTTCAGCGGGTCGCCAAAAAAAGCTGTTTCTTGGCGGTCTGCCGAGACAACAGGATAGCCCTTTCGATCATAGAAAGTGGCCTTTCTTTTGATTCAGTAAGGCGTACCGTCCTTGCGCGCAAAGCGCCACTGGCCCTCTGCGCCGAGCACGGCCTGTATATCGTCGTCCGGATAGCTCACGGAATCACCGGCTGTTCGATCGCCGATCTCCAGATAAATCACGTCCTCGTTCGTGCGATTCACCAACTGGTGTCCGTCGCCGCTGCCAGCCTTGAACCCCGCGCACATACCCGGCGACAAGCGGGTCTGGCCTGCGTCTGTCTGTAACATCGGATGTCCGGCCAGTATAAATACGAACTCATCTTGCTTCGAATGCGCGTGACGCAGGGCGGAGACAGTACCAGGAGACAGACGCGTCAGGTTGACTCCAAAATTCGAAAGACCAAAAACATCGCCGAGCGGGCGTTTCTCCCGGCCAGCCATTCGCGATGCAAATGGCTCGGGGTAATTCGATGGTTTGGTTCGTAGCGCGGCTTCAGCTGCAACAATTGCTGCCGGTAAGCTTGAGTCGGCCATAATAATTCCAATGATAGTTAATTGCTAACCAGATTTTACGTTAAAAACAGATGACTAAATTGGCGCACCGGTATGAACCTCCATTTCATTTTCGGTTAGCTAGGAAAATAAATGTCTGTAAATACGGTAGTGCGAATGAACGGTAGAAGATGAACCGAGCCGACCGGATTTCCCGAACAAATTCATTTAGGCAGCCCGGCGAGCAACCTCCTGCATTTCTGCCTGCGTGAGGGAAGACAAATCCAATTGCGGCAAGTCTTCGACCGGTGTCGGCAGGTCAGGTCGCGAGCTGACGATCCAGGTGACTGCGGGATATGAGGCTCGCAGAATTGGGAACTCGCTCGAAAAGCTCGGCCTGGACAGCATGAAGATCTCGTCTGCGCCATCAAGAATCACGATGGCCTTCCCTTCCAGCAGGGTCCGCCTGAAGCTTCTGTTCCATACCGGCGCGAAACTGTTGATGTGCTCAAAGATTGCATTCTCCAGCGATCTATCCGGTAACCAGCGGTGCAACGGAAACAGTACCGGGGCCTTCTTCGTTGGGGTTTCCAGAAACTCATTTGCCCAGTGAGCAGCGAGCATCTGAAGCCTGGTCGTCTTTCCGCTGCCACGGCCGCCGAGAAGGACGAATCCGGTCTCGCCTTTCCGGATAAGTTCTTGAAGATCCGCGGGACTGACTTTTGACATCAGCGGTATGTCCAGGGCCGCGAGGAACGCCCTCGTGTACAGATGAAGCTGCCGATGCCTGGGCGAGACAGCCAAGAGAGTTCTGACGCCCAGCGTCTTCGGAATCCGGCGAATCTGCTGAATCTCGGTCTCCCGCAATTTACGGTCCACAAAGACAAGCAGTACAACCGCTGCAATCAACGAAGAACCGAGACTGACGAACAGGCCCGGCCAGTCGACCTTGAACCAGAACGCCACAGCAATCAGCGCGATCGACAGCACGGTCAGGATGACGTACACCCACAGCGAAGGAGCCGCCACTTGAACATGGTCGGCGACTGCGTCCGGTTGCCGCTCCTTCGGAAATGCTGCTGGCTCAGCCATCGCGGTGTCAGGATGCCTGGTTAGATTCATGGCAAAATTGCCCGCCTGACTCATCGGGAGTTGGCGCGCAACCGGGAAACAAGGTACAAGTAAAGCCAAATCGACGATAAGCTTACCCGGCCTTTTTGATTATATTGGAAAAAATTCAGGCAAATATCGCAGCACGAATGTTGATGCACAAACCGATGGTGGTGCGAGTGAGCAATGACCTGCTCTGCAGGCCGCCTTTCGCAAAAAGCGTTTCGGTTGTATTAGCGAGAGCCGATGTCCCGCAAACGATCCTCCAAGCGGTTCAGGCGTTTCTTGATGCCCTCACCTGCCTTGATCTGAGGATTCGAGTATCCATCGTCCTTGCCAGCCTCCTCTTCTCGCACTTTTATCATCTTTCGGGCTGCGGCGTGAGCAGCTTCGAATGAGAGCGTGCTCTTTCGTAACTGTTCATCGTACATCGCTCTGCCAAAATAGGTCAGATCGGACTTTCGTCCGCAGCCGTAAGATGTATGTTCGGCATCCGAAGCGGTCATGACCAAAGTGTTTTGATCGGATAGAGGAGTAATCCAGCTGCCAGCGAAGCACGCGGAGATCGACAGGATCCGATATTTGATGCCAGCCTCATCAAGCCATAGTTTCAGATCCGCGGGTCGCACAGCGGCGACGGCCATTGGCCAGAAATCAGCCGACAGTTCGCCGTCTCGTGCGCCATGGGAGGTGAGATGAAGGAATAAAATGTCTTCATCACGATCCATTACAGAAGCCATTTTCCGGATCGTTCGTCGCAGATTCATTGGGGTGGCCCAAGGCCATTGCTCTATCGTCTCAGCGTGATTTACCAATTGGATAGTTCGACCCGCCGCATCGAAACGCTGTTCCATAACCTTGGAAACCATTTCGCTTTCCCGGCGAAACACATCCTCATCGGCATAGGGAGCAAAACTGATCGAATATAAATCGATTATGCCCGGACGTTGCGGCCGGATGTCTTTGAGACGCCGAGCGAGCAGCTGCGGTTGGGCTTCCATGACTTCTTGTGTCAACACAAGCTCTTTGCGCTCCTTTTGGACAAATCTTGGCTTTTCCGGATACCAGAATTCCGCCGGGCGCACTGCATAAAACAAAACAGTAGTCGACGTCAGTGTCAGAAAGGCGAGAAGCATATGTGTCAATCGACGGCTTCCTCCACGCCACAACAGCCACAGCTGAGCCAGGGATGTCCATGCCATGGCGCTCAGCCACATGACCCATGGCGACCATTTACCTAGCGACTTCGATGCGTAAAGCCCTGTGCGGATATAAACAACAAACATCAGGCCGAACGCCAGCATCATGACGAATGATTGTGCCAACACCATGCCGAACAGATGTGCCGCGCTCGGAGCCGCTACAGCCGGCGCGTCCTGAAGAGGTTGAGGCCGCATCAAATAGCAAACCCAAGCCGAAAAGGCAGTGCTTATCCAACCGCCTGCAACGGCCTGCCAGTAAAAATCGGCGGGGCCGACGATATACCAGCGCTGAAGCAGCACATTCAGCAACATGACGGACAGTGTTAAGACCGCGATAACCGAAGGCGATGCGGAAAGTCCTCTCCATCGAGGAGGGAGATACGCTGCAGTGCGCGCACCCTCGATCAACCATGTACCGAAAACATTTGGCAAAAACAATTCACCTCTAAAGCTACGGTTGTCTGTAACTGGGGATTCGATCATTGTCAGTCCCTCCTGAACTCTCTTCAATCGTGAGAATAAACATCTTGCGCGGGGCAGTTGAGCGATGGGGGATGCATCTTCAGCGGAGCGAGTCCGCACAAGGGTTTAACCGCCAGGCCATGGCCGAAGTCTAAAACTGGAAGTTGTTGCGCCCGCTACCCCCGGTACCATATATGGCGACATTCGCACGCTAGACCGAGAGGTGTCGGAAATCGTCCCGTCTCCGGGATAGGCCGCGATTCCGGGCTCTTATTCTTTTGTTTCTATATAGAAATTAACTACTTTTAAATGAATTCGTGGCTCCAGTCAACCGCCCACAAAAGCTTGCTTGACAACACGTCGATTGCGATATGAAAAACAACGGCATCATTCCGGCGATCAATGATGCGTGATCGTCAGGCGGCTTATTTTAGAACGATCGTACTTTTTGTCATATAATCGGCAATCCCGCTCGCCGGTTCGGCTCTGATTGACGGACTGGCTTTAATCCCTTCCTCGTGAGATCGCCATGGCACTGCCTGCAGCGTTGCAAAATCTGAGTCTTCCAGTCATCGGTGCGCCGCTCTTTATTGCCAGCGGCCCCGCCCTTGTCACCGCGCAATGCAAGGCGGGGATCGTCGGCTCATTCCCTGCATTGAATGCACGACCGGCTGAATTGCTTGATACCTGGCTGACCGATATCCAGGCCGAGCTGGCTGCTTACGGGAAAGCCAATCCGGGCGCCAGAATCGGCCCGATCGCGGTCAACCAGATCGTGCACCAATCGAACGACCGGCTCGCGCACGACGTGGGAGTATGCGTCAAGCACCGGATACCCATCATCATCTCGTCGCTGCGCGCGCCGCCAAAAGAGATGATGGAAGCTATCCATGGTTATGGCGGCATTGTTTTGCACGATGTGATTTCGATCCGCCATGCGAAGAAGGCACTGGAAGCCGGCGTTGACGGCTTGATTCTGGTTGCGGCCGGTGCTGGCGGCCATGCCGGTGCATTGTCGCCGTTCGCGCTGGTGGGCGAAGTGCGCAAATTCTTTGGTGGCCCGATCGCGTTGTCCGGATCGATCGCAACCGGCGATGCAGTGCTCGCGGCGCAGGCAATGGGCGCCGATCTCGCATACATTGGCTCGCGCTGGCTGGCGACCAGGGAATCGAATGTCGACGATGCTTATCGGCAGGCTATTGTCGAATCGTCGGCAGCCGATATCGTCTACACCAATTTGTTTACCGGCGTGCATGGCAACTACCTGAAAAAGTCGATTGTCAGCGCCGGGCTCGATCCCGACAATTTGCCGGCAGCCGACAAGTCGGCAATGAATTTCGGTTCCGGTGGCGGCAGCAAGGCCAAAGCCTGGCGCGACATCTGGGGTGCGGGCCAGGGCGTCGGATTGATGGATGACGTGCCAGCCGTCGCCGACGTAGTGCAGCGGCTAAAATCGGAATACGGCGCTGCCAGAAAGCGTTTGTCACTTTAAGCAGATACCATGAAAAAAGCTTACGTCGTCGCTGAGGTCCGGATCACCGATTCGGCCGCTTACAAAGAGTACCTGGCATTATCTGCCGCCACCGTCGAACGGCACGGCGGCCGGTTCATCGTGCGCGGCGGCCAGCGCGACCAGCGCGAAGGCGGCGATGCAGCGCACAGCGACGCGTGGCGCACCGTCATTATCGAATTCCCGTCGCTCGATCAAGCCGCCGGCTGGTACGATTCGATAGAATATGCAAAAGCGAAAATGATCCGACATGCAAATTCCATTGGCCGCCTGTTCATCGTCGAAGGCGTATGACATTGCCGCACGCCCGCAGCGTGATGCTCCAGGCCATGGACAGAGCGTTCGCGTTCAGGCAGCGGTCGATCGGGCATTGCATGGCCTTGTAAATCTTGCCGGCAAATATTCAATTGACCCGGGAATCTCTGCGCGTTTTGCAGCTCCAAGTATGGCACAGGCATTGTTCGATAGCGGTTGCCGATGGGCCATGATTAAGAGGAGCAAGCGAAATGAAAACCGATGGAAAGCCGTTTCAGGTGAGGACGAAAAGACCGGTTAGAAAAAATGCGATCCCGCGCTTGCCGCATGAGCGGGATGAATCGGAAGACAGCCAGGCCAGCGGTCCGCGTGGCGATATGAAGCAGGCTTATCTCGATATCAGGAACGGGCAGGTCGATACCGACTTGCGGGAAACGCGCGGCGTCGAAGAGGTCGTCAAAACGCAAGGCGCTACTCGCGATAGGACGCCTGCAAATTCGCCAGCCAAGACACCAGCGAAGAAGTCGGGTAGCACGTAAAAAGAAGCACCGCAGAAACACTACGGAAATGCTCGCGAGTATTCTCGGTCGGCTTGTTATTCCAAATGCCGTAACGGATCAAGCCGACTCCGCTACCCTGTGCGACGTCAGCCGCGTTCAACCGCGATAACCTGTGCAGCGGCGTTAACGGTTGCGGCAATCCGGCCGACATCGCGCAATTGCTGCGATGACATACCTTCTTTTTTAAGCAGTTCGAAATGCGACTTCACGCAAAATTCGCATTTGCCGATGATCGATGCGGCCAAGGCATACATCTCGAAGCGCCGCTTATCGACCCCGCCATGGTTCGCATAGGCATTCATCCGAAGCTGGGCAGCCTGGCCTTTCAGGTCCGCGTCGTCAGCCATTTCCAGATACGGATACCACACATTGTTCATGCCCATCAATGCGGATGCGCTGAGCGCAGCCTGGATCTCTTCGGGTGAAATGGCGTCACTGGCCTTGATCAGGTCGATAATTTTTTTGCTGCCGGCGGCAAAAGCGGCGGCCAACGCGACGCCCACCGCATCATTGCCTTGCAGACTGGAGCGGGCGATGGTGCCGTCGAGATTCAAACGTATGTCTTTCGCATAATCCGGGATCAGGTCTTTGATCGAATTCAGGAATTCCATGATGCTTTCTTGCCTGGATATGTTTTCAAACCCGCCAAAGCGGGTTCATTAGATAAATGCTGCTATAGCGAAGCCGGAATTTACAGTGTTGAACCGCCTATCGACCGGTTGCAGGGGCAGAGTTCATCTGTCTGCAAACCATCCAGCAGACGCAGAATCTCTTCAGGATTGCGACCGACATTCAGGTTATTGACCGAGACATGCTGAATCACATTGTCCGGATCGACGATAAAGGTCGCGCGCAATGCGACTCCCTCAGACTGGTCACGCACGCCCAGCATGTCAACCAGCTGGCCTTTGGAATCGCCAAACGAGTAGTGATTCAGCCGGTTGAGGTCCTTATGCTCGCGACGCCACGCGAGTTTGCAGAACTCATTGTCGGTCGAACCGCCGAGCAGGATTGCGTCGCGCTCTTCGAATTGCTTGGCCAATTTCGCGAACTCGACGATTTCAGTCGGGCAGACAAAGGTAAAGTCTTTGGGGTAGAAATAAATAATTTTCCATTTGCCGGGAAAAGACGTGTCGGTAATCTCTTCAAAAGCCGACACGCCGTTTTCTTCAGGAAAATTGAAGCCGGGCTTCGCGGCCGGAACTTTGAACGGTTCAAGTATTTCGCCTACGGTTTTCATCGCAATACTCCTGAAAAAAGGTTAGGGATAAAGCATAAATTTGAATCGAATCTTTACTGAATATAAAACTATCGCAGCTTGTTCAAAAATTGTATTTAAATAAAACACGATAGAACAAACCTTGCTCTTGGCGCCAAAATGCGGGACTTTTGTTGATAAAGTTCATGTAGAAAACATCAATGCCGGCAACCACCTTGCGAATTTTCGCCCACATGGCAACCGGCTTGGCGACTTCTCGGCGGAGAAAGCCAGGCAAGAAAAATCAAACTCCATTATTCGGAGTGCGATTTTTACTAGAAGCAAGAAGTGGAGCATCGACAATAAAAGTTGCCGAATGACGCAGACAAGTCATCTTGCATCAGCTGCTGGCACCGACCTCGGCTTGCTCGTTCTGCGTGCCGCGAACGCTTTCTTTGACCCGCTGCGCCAGCGTCTCGACGATTTTTCGACTAAACGCCGGAATATCATCCGGCTTGCGGCTGCTGAT
>DASYKE010000063.1:0-3164 GCA_035995725.1 Burkholderiaceae bacterium
ATGACGGAACCAGGCTTCATGGCCTTGACCGTGTCCTCGCTGATCAGGATCGGCGCCTTGCGCCCGGGAATCAGCGCCGTGGTGATGATGATGTCGGCCTGCCTGGCGCGCTCATGCACCAGTTCGGCCTGCCGGCGCATCCAGTCGGCCGGCATCGGGCGCGCATAGCCGCCCACACCCTGCGCGATTTCCCTTTCCTCGTCGGTCAAAAACGGCACATCGATGAATTTGGCCCCCAGCGACTCGACCTGTTCCTTGACCGGTGGACGCACATCGGATGCTTCGATGACCGCGCCCAGGCGCTTGGCGGTGGCAATTGCCTGCAAGCCGGCCACGCCGACCCCCATGATCAGCACGCGGGCCGCCTTGACGGTGCCGGCGGCTGTCATGAGCATCGGCATGAAGCGCTGATAGGTATTGGCGGCAAGCAGGACTGCCTTGTAACCGGCGATGTTGGCCTGTGACGACAGCACGTCCATCGACTGCGCGCGGGTAATACGAGGCGCAGCTTCCAGTGCAAAGGCGGTCAAGCCATGTGCTGCCATGGCGGCAATATTGTCTGCATCAAAAGGATTGAGCATGCCGACCACCACGCTGCCGGGTTGCATCAGTGCACGCTCTTCGGCGGATGGTGCGCGCACTTTCAGTACCATTTCGCTGCCAAAGGCGTCGGCCGCGGTGCCGATTTGCGCACCTGCCGCTGTATAGGCGTCATCCGTCACGCTGGCCGTAATGCCGGCACCGGATTGTACGATGACGTCATGTTTCGCCGCGATCAGCTTCTTGATTGTTTCCGGTGTCGCGGCCACACGGGTCTCTCCCGGCCGCGTCTCGGCGGGTATGCCGATTCTCATGAGTTACTCCAATTATTAAAAATTCTTATTAAAATCTTACACGGAAACTCAAAAAGGCATTGCCGTTCTTTTAAAAGTTTGCAGTACGATTTTATTCCCTGACCGGCGTATCAGGCCAGCGACTGGCATGATAACAATCCGGCCCGGACAAATTCTGCCGCTTTTTTGATTAATTACCAAATGATTGATTTTAAAAAGTTGTGCGAAGTCAAGTACTCTACCCATTTTGCAGCCGATTATTCGTCCACCCGGGGCCTCGCTGCCATTTATTACGGATACGGTCCGCAACACTTGGCCGTGGCTACAACACAGCGACCGGGAAGGGCACGGTAAAATAACGCATCTTGCAAGGGATATTATGACCGACATCTGGAAACCATCCGTCACTGTAGCCGCCATTATCGAGCGCGACGGCCAATTCCTGCTGGTCGAAGAAGAGACCAGCGACGGTATCTGCTTCAATCAGCCGGCGGGGCATCTCGACCCGGACGAATCGCTGGAACAGGCCGTCGTGCGCGAAACGCTGGAAGAAACCGCGCATGATTTTTCCCCGACAGCATTGGTCGGCATGTACATGTCGCGCTATGTGTCGTCCCGTACCTCGCTGGAAGTTACTTATCTGCGCTTCGCTTTCACCGGCAAGCTGGGCGCCGTCCACGACCGGCCGCTCGACCAAGGTATCCTGCGCACGGTCTGGATGTCATATGCCGAACTGATCGCGTGCCAGCACAAGCATCGCAGTCCGCTGGTGCTCAAATGCGTGGAAGATTATCTGAAGGGGCAACGCGCGCCCCTGTCGTTGTTGTACGCTCATCCGACCGCCATTGGAGCGATGCATGCGTAAAAAGAAGGTCGTCATCGGCATGTCCGGCGGAGTCGACTCGTCGGTCGCCGCCTGGCTGCTCAAGGAACAGGGCTACGAGGTGGTCGGCCTGTTCATGAAAAACTGGGAAGATGACGACGATTCCGAATATTGTTCAACGCGCGAAGACTGGATCGATGCAGCCAGCGTAGCCGATGTGCTCGGTATCGACATTGAAGCAATCAATTTCGCCGCCGAATACAAGGACCGGGTCTTTGCCGAATTTTTGCGTGAATACCAAGCCGGACGTACGCCCAATCCCGACGTACTGTGCAATGCGGAAATCAAGTTCAAGGCATTCCTTGACCACGCAATGAAGCTGGGGGCGGATTTGATCGCAACCGGACACTACGCGCGCGTACGCGAAATAGAATCGGGTGCGGATGCGGGACGTTTCGAACTGTTGAAGGCAGTCGATGCGAGCAAGGATCAAAGCTATTTCCTGCATCGGCTGAACCAGCAGCAATTATCGAAAACACTGTTTCCACTCGGCGAGCTCCACAAGACTGAAGTGCGCAGAATCGCCGGACAACTCAAACTGCCGAATGCGAAAAAGAAAGACTCGACCGGCATCTGCTTTATCGGCGAACGGCCTTTTCGCGAATTTCTGAACCGCTACCTGTCCTACCGGCCGGGTCCGATGAAAACGCCGGACGGCCAGATTGTCGGCGAACATGTCGGCCTGAGTTTTTACACGCTCGGCCAGCGTAAAGGCATTGGCATAGGCGGAATGAAATCGTACAAGAATTCCGATGGCAACAGCGATGCCTGGTATGTGGCAAGGAAAGACATAGAAAGCAATACGCTCCTTGTCGTTCAGGGCCACGATCATCCATGGCTGCTGTCCTCCGATCTGGCGGCGAGCCAGATCAGCTGGGTTGCCGGGCAGGCGCCGCCATCTGAGCAACTGTCGGCCAAAACGCGCTATCGTCAGGCCGATGTGCCATGCACGTATCGCGCTGCCGATGCCAATGCATTCTCATTGGCATTTGCCGACCCGCAGTGGGCGGTTACTCCCGGGCAATCCGCTGTGCTGTACCAAGGGGATGTTTGCCTGGGAGGTGGAATTATCAGCGCCTCCACGACCCGGTCTTGACCGGCGAAAGCATGCCACGGACAGGTATGTTATCGGCCGGCTTTCTTGTTGCCCTGCCCATTAGCCAGGCATATTGCAGTTCGTCTGCAGTCTTTAACCAATTCTAGCTATTCCAATAGTTTTTTCAACATCTGCCGCACAACCATCGCTCCCACTTGCCGAGCCCGCTATCGATCGAAGAGAGCAGACTGCCCTTGAAGCCCGAGCCTTGCTGCTGCTTCGTCGCTAAATCCAGCTTACGCAACATCTCCGGTACATCACATTTCTGTTTGCAACAAAGTTCTTGCAATCTTTTTTTAGTTGGCCGATAATCTAAATAAGAATTGTTCTCATTTGCAAAAGATTAACGATG